>CALFOY010000369.1 GCA_937919265.1 uncultured Capnocytophaga sp.
TATTACCTTTAAGGAAACTGATTTTGAAAATATTTTTATATTTATAAATGATATAATAACTACCATTGATACAAAATCCATCGGAGAGATAATTTACTTAGGAGATAGTCTAACAAAATTAGCATATATATTTCCTTTCAAGTGTTTAGATAAGATTATTATAGATGTTATTCATAATATACCTCAACATCATTACTTTTTTGATAAAACTTTGAGTTGGGTAATATTTATCTCTTTTGAAAATTATATTGAATTTGGTAAAATTAGGTAATGTGGTAATCTATCAGATGTGGGTAATGTATCAGATGTGTTGTTAAAATTTTTCAACAACCTACTAATCAGTAAAATACAAAAGAACTGACCTACTATTTTTCTTTACTTATCATAGAGATAAGCATTTTTTAAGCCTATAATGACATAAGACAGAGAGGGTAACGAGGTGTGGAATCGACAGTTAGATATATATGGACGGGTAAAAAGAGAAATTAAAGCGTCCTCCTTAGGCGATGACGTACGCCCATTTATACCTTTCTTATACTAAGGACAGTATTATGACTTTGAAACTAAATTTGCTTATAACAGGTTTAGGTATTATAGCCCTGAAACAGGGGCGTATATCTCACAAGACCCAATTGGATAGGAAGGAGGGAATCCTACACTATATGGGTATGTGAAGGATAGTAACTGGTGGGTGGATGTGTTTGGTTTGGATTGTAAAGTAAAGACAGCATCTGAAGTAGAGGTAATAAAAACTAATACAAAAAATGGAAAGAGGCATTAGATACATTTGATAAAAGAGTTGGAAAATCTTTAAACTTTAGATTTGAAAGTCAGAAAGAAGCTTTACTATTTCTAAAAGAAGCTAAAAGGGAATTAACTAAGAAAAGAAGTTATTGGCATGATGAAATGAAAGATAAAGGAATAAAACCAGGTAAAAAATCTATTGTTAATGAAGGTTTTGAATACCATTTAAAAGATGAGTCTCAAGGGACAAATAGTATGATTATAGGACAGGAGTAAGAACAGAGTAACATTTATTTTTAATAATTGGAAATAATGAGAAATATAAAAGGAATTCTATTAGATATTAGTTCTGAAGAAAATATTATTAAACTTATTTTTAATAATGATATAAAAAAACATTCTTTACGAGACTCTTTTTCATATAATAACTTTAAGAATGCTACTTTTTTAAATTATCAGGAGGCTGTTAGTATAATAACTGAACAAGAGAAAATTTTTTTACTATTTGAAGGTAAAGATAAGGAGCTTTGGGAAGTCAAAGGTGTACATGCTATTGAATATATCTTTTTAGAAGAAGTTTTGGATTATGAAACAGATATGTATTTGTTTGATGAGAATGTTGATTGGGTGATTAGAATTATAGACGAGTTTTCTGATGACAAAAGGGTTATAATTTTTTATCATTAATCTAGATAATGGATAAGGATTTCTGCATCAGGGGTATTGATTATTTTAGGTAAGAGATAAGAGAGTTGGTACAGAAAGTAGAATAAACAAATAAAAGACTATATTATGAAGAATAAATATGATTTATTTATACGAAAAAGCGCAGACAATGAGCCTAATGCTAATATTGCCTCCCGATGGTGCGTTTCTTGTAGCTCGTGCCTATCAAACTAAGAGCTTGTAGCTGTATAACCGACTTAGAAGGCACTACTTTTAGACAGTGAATTTGGGAGAGATAGGGCATAAATAACACTCTCTCGTCAGCAGGGGGGGAAACTAAAAAGGAGATAAACAAGAAACATTAAATGAATATATACGATGATAGAGACAACTTTGGACTTAATTTTAGAATCAATTCCTAATATTGATTTATATAATTGGAAAATAATCTATATAAATGGAGCTTCTGAAGCTGATTTCAATATGATTGAGTTTGAAAATACAGTCAATAAGTGTATAAAAGGATATTCTATAAGTTCTAGTAAATTAATTGAACTATCAAAAAAAATTATTTATTTAATTGATATAGATATTATTGGTGATTTAAAATCATCAAAATTAGATGATATAAAAGAGGAAATTTATGACTTTAGGATAAGTCTGGTGGATTCTTCTTATTGGGAAATATATTCATCTAATACCATTTTTTTAGAAAAATGGGTAGATAATAAGGACGTTAGAATAAACTCCGCTGGCGCGAGTCAGTGAGAGAAATCCTTTAGACTTTATACCTAATATAACACACAGAAACAAAAAACTATTTTCAATATGACTATTATAGATCTTATAAAACTTATCAAGCCTATTCCTAAATTGTTCATTAGAAAACATAGTATATTTAGTCTCGAGGTATTTATTGATGGTTGGTATTATCGTGATGATAAAGAAGATGTAAGGGCAAGTGTCTTATACACAGAATTTTATGAATGGCTACAAGAAAAATACAAAGTAGGAGGTAGTGGAGGATGGGCAGATATCCTTTATTATAAATTTGAAACTGAAGAGAAGGCTCTGGATATGTTCTTTGTCTTATTTAATACTTTTTATAAAGAAATATATAAAACAAGTTTATGGTAATAGGCAATGTTTCAGATGTGTTGTTGAAATTTTAATATTTTATTAATCAGAACAATACAAGTGCAAGCCACACGGGTAGGAAACTTTAATAAAATTGATTACCTTCCTCCATTAGTGTATGTATTTTCTTTTACGGCTCTTACCTTGTGCCTTTAGAAAGAAAACATCAGTTTTGTGAGTTATAAAAAAATGATATAACAAAGATTAAATAATATATTATGGAAATTACACAAGCCCTTAAAACAGAAATTTACTACGCCCTTGCGGACTTTTTAGAAGCCTACAAAGCCGAAGATACTCAAGTATTAGCTGAAAAGTTTGGTGTTTCGGGAGCTTTTTTAGAACAAATCAATGAGACACTTGATTTTGTAGAGGATAAAAGCGTATTACACCTTTTCCCAATAGAAAATATAGATAAGGAAGTGAATAAACTACGCGAACTGACCTTGTATAAAGATAAAAA
>CALFOY010000370.1 GCA_937919265.1 uncultured Capnocytophaga sp.
ATTTTTTGTTACTCTTTTAGGGCAAAAAATTAATGCTCAAATAGTAATGTCTGAACGATTACAATACTCACAAGCCGCTAGTCCTGATAATAAACAACTATTTTTCGTCGATTATTGGGCTACTTGGTGTGCTCCGTGTATTAATGTTGCAAAATATTTGAATGTTTTACAAGAAAAATATGCTAAACAACTCTACATTGTATCTCTTACGGAAGAAAATCCAGATGTTGTTCGAAAATTTTTACAAAAACACTCTACTAAACTCGCTGTAAGCCTTGATTATGATGGACAAAACTTTAAAAAAAATAAAGTAAAATCTCTTCCTTATGGAATGTTACTAAATGCTGATGGAAAAATATTATGGACTGGCAATCCTGCCGATTTAAAGGATTACCAAATAGATAAGTTCCTAAGACAGAATACAAAAACTATCTCCATTCAGTCTTTTTTACATTACAAATCTTACGAAACAGAAAATATCGAAGAAATAAAAATTGAAGGAGATTTTAAAATAACTCCTATTGATGCCACGTATGCTCATACCATTAATATTGAGCAAATTAGCCCTTCTTTAGTGGCTCTTAGAGGAAGTTTAAAGCAAATTTTAGCATTCTTAAAAAATGTAAATACTTCACAAATTAATATTTCTGATAAAAAGAATGCTTCTTATCAACTTATTTTTAAACAAAACAGTGATAGAGAAAATATTTTCCTTAATTTATTAAAAATATTTGCTCTAAAACTTAGTGAATCTGAGCGTAAAGGAGAAACTCTACAAGTAACTCTATTAAATTATGATAAATTATGGAATGAAAAACAAATTGATTGGGGCTATCCAAACTCTAAAATAATGATAGAAGCAGAACAAATAACAGCAGATAATCTTTCATTAAGAGAAGTTCTTACTTTGATTTCTCAACTTAGAGACATTCCTATTATTCTGAAAAACAATCCAATGTATGTAAAAACACAACCTTTTGATTGGCAAATTCATTATATGTATGATGAATTATTTCTAAACAATCTTAATGATTATGGTTTCCGTGCAGAAATTAGAAATGACAATTATCCAATTTATACTTTTGACTAAAAAATAAAAAAACGAAGTACAAATTTATATAAACGGGAAAGAAGTTTATAAAGTAGATTAATTTTTTTGAACTAAAAAAATTTTACTTCATTTTTTTTTCGTAACTTTGACAAAAATTCATCATAAATGAAAACAATAGATAATTTTAATTTTAAGGGTAAAAAAGCTCTTATCCGTGTAGATTTTAATGTTCCTGTAAATGAAAACTTTGAAGTAACTGATGTTACTCGTATTGAAGCTGCTAAGCCTACTATTTCAAAAATCTTGAATGATGGAGGAAGTGCCATTCTAATGACGCATTTCGGTCGTCCAAAAGGAAAAGATGACAAATATTCTCTTTCACATATTGTTAAAAAAGTAAGTGAAGTTTTAGGCGTTCCTGTTCATTTTGTAGCTGATTGTATTGGTGAAGTTGCCGAAAAAGCCGCAAAAGAACTAAAAGCGGGTGAAGTTCTTTTACTTGAAAATGTACGTTTTTACCCAGAAGAAGAAAAAGGAAATGAAGAGTTTGCTGGTAAATTAGCAAAATTAGGAGATATTTATGTAAATGATGCTTTTGGAACGGCTCACAGAGCACACGCTTCTACAACAATCTTAGCAAAATTCTTCCCAACTGCAAAATGTTTTGGATATTTACTTGCAAAAGAAATTGAAAGTATTGAAAAAGTAATGAAAACTGGAGAAAAACCTGTAACTGCTATTCTTGGAGGTTCAAAGGTTTCTTCAAAAATTACTATTATTGAAAATATTTTACCAAAAGTTAATAACTTAATCATTGGTGGAGGTATGGCTTATACTTTCATTAAAGCATTAGGTGGAAAAATTGGAAAATCTATTTGTGAAAACGATAAACTTGATTTAGCTCTTGAAATTCTTGACAAAGCTAAAAAATTAGGCGTTGAAGTATATCTTCCTATTGATGTTGTTGTAGGAAAAGAATTCGACAACAACACTGAAACACAAATAGTTAAAGCTAATAATATTCCAGATGACTGGGAAGGGTTAGATTCAGGAACAGAAACTTTGCAAAATAATAAGCAAGTGTTATTAAACTCAAAAACTATTCTTTGGAATGGACCTGTTGGAGTTTTTGAAATGCCAAATTTTGCAAAAGGTACTATTGCCATTGGTGAGTATGTAGCTGAAGCTACCAAAAATGGAGCATTCTCTCTTGTTGGTGGAGGAGACTCTGTTGCTGCTGTAAAACAATTTGGTTTTGAAGACCGAGTAAGTTATGTTTCCACTGGTGGTGGAGCTATGTTAGAAAGCCTTGAAGGAAAAATTCTTCCTGGTATCCAAGCTATTTATGAATAATAAAAAATATATAGTCCTGTCTTAAAAAATTAAGACAGGATTTTTTATGCTAAAAAAAAATTCTTAATCTTAATTATGAAAAAAATTGTCATTTTTGCTTCAGGTTCTGGCTCAAATGCTCAACGTATTTATGAATATTTTTCTGAAAATAAAAACATAGAAATTTCTCTTATTCTATCTAATAACCCAAAAGCAGGAGTATTAGAGAGAGCAAAAAAAATGTCTATCCCTTATATTGTTTTTGATAGAATTTGTTTTTATAAAAGCCCTTATATACATACTATTCTAAAAAATATTCAGCCTGATTTAATTGTTTTAGCACTGTCTCTTATACACATCTCCGAGCCCACGAGACCGTACTAGATCTCGT
>CALFOY010000371.1 GCA_937919265.1 uncultured Capnocytophaga sp.
ATTCAATGTAATTTTTAACGAGTTGTTTAACGATGTGGTTTTCACCTCCCATAGCATCTATACATTTGTTGAGCCATTCCACAATATGAGTGTAATATGTCCAACAGCTAATGATACCTCCTTGCTCTTCAAAGGTTAAATTTTCAGGATAAGGTTCTTTATAATCCTTAGGTCTAGTACGTGTTTGTTCAGAAGGTGCTCCCCATTTAGGAAGATATACAATACGAGAATATTTTGGATTTAAGGCTTTCTCTTTATCCCTATTATGAAAATTGTAAATCGCACTTTCCCAATAGCGATAGAGTTGGTGTGATTGATCCTTAGCACCATTTGACTTATTTTCTATGGCTATACTTATTCCTAGTTGATGTGATTGGATGAGAATATCAATTTGGTCTCTGCTATTAGAGCGCTGTTCTACTTCTACTATCCAATCTTTGGGATTGAAATTGCTAGTTTCAAAACCTAATTTTTCAAGGAATAGCTTCAAAAACAAGCCTCCTTGCCCGTGATTCTCACAAGAATTAAGAAAGAACCCTAAGATTTGACTATGTTTGGTTTCTCCTATCCCCCAAATACGACTAATGAAATCAATGAGGTTGAACCCTTCGCCTTTTACCTCTTTTTCATTCCATTCAGCAATAGTTTGCTTAAACTTTTCTATTAATTCTTCTATTTTCATATGTATTATTTTACAAACTAACTATTTTAGTAAGGTCTCTCATTACAATATTCTAATTTTTTTTAGTTTCAGAGCTTTTTAAAACATCTTCAAAACCACAATATTTACACTTGCGATGAGTTTCATAAAAATATGTCGTAGCATCTACTAATACTTCTCTACTTCGAATTACATTACCTTTCCCATCTCGCGTTTTAAGTTCTTCTTTTATTTTTTTAGCTTTTTTATCTACGCAATAGGTACCCGTTTCTCTCATTGCATTCCATCTGCCACAATGTTTACATTTCCTTCTACGCCTATAAGATAATATTTTATGAATAATATAGAAACAGATAGAAAAAGGAATTGCAAAAAGTATAAAATCTGCTATTTCTTTAGCTTTTCTTTTATTCTCAGTTTTTTCATCAGTGAGTGTTTGAAGCGTTTGTGTTCCAGAATTACTCAGCTCCGTTTTCTTCTTTTTTGTTTTTTTTGAAGATTTTTTCTTAGTAGCACTCGCTTTTTCTTGTTTTGGAGCTTCTGTAATAGGAGTAACTTCTTCTTTTGGTTGATTTTCTGTAGTAAGTTGCTGCTCTTGAATTGGTTCATTTTTGTATTCTGCTTTTAGCTTTTCAGTCTCTTCTTGTGCTAATAATGATTGGCAAGAAAATATAACTAAGAAAAAAATAGTTAATAAAATTGTTTGTTTTTTGTGATTAATTAAATTTGCCATATAATTTGAATTAATTGGTTTATACTCATCTTTTAAAAACACATCAAGCGCAGGCTTCCTATTACTTCGTCTGGAGCCCGACCAAAGGCTAACACAAAAGCAAAAAGGAATACCTGCGCTTATAAGGCAGGCATCTCGGCATTTGCTTTCCTTGTGTTATTGAAATGTTTGGTCGTATTCCAGAACAGGAAAATCAAAGCGAAACGCTATATCGTTATATGTATTTGTACGTCTATCTCAAATATTCGTATACTTTTTAATTTGCGACAAATATACAAATCTTTTCCGGATATATATCCCTTTTTGCTAAAAAAAGTTTTATTTTTCCTTTTTCAGCCGCAAAGATATACCACAAAGTGGACAAGCTATGTCCTTTTTTCATTTTTTTACACCTCCACCCATCGTTCCCAGTCAAAACCTTCGTGTTCCTCACGCATTACGTAGCCTAATTGGTTAGTGACTAGCTGGGTGTTACCTACCTTAAAGTCAGGCTGGTTAAAATGGTGATGTCCATAAATCCAATAATCTATAGGGTTTGAGACGATAAAATCGGTCAGGTCTTGCGCAA
>CALFOY010000372.1 GCA_937919265.1 uncultured Capnocytophaga sp.
ATATAGTAAATTTTAATTTTCTTTTAATTTTGATAATATTACCAATCTCAATTATAGAAAATCAAAAAAATAGGCTTTAAAATCGTTTTTTATTAAATGGAGTAAATTAATATTTTTCGTAAATATATTTTAGTATATTTTTATCTTCATCACTTAGAGTTTTGTTTCTTCTTAACATAACTCGCTCTGCTAGCTTATAAGCTTCTTCTAATAAGAATCTTTCTTCACCCATTATACCTCCCCAACTGAAATTATCAATATACTTTGGAAGAAAACCCTCTTTAAAAATATTCGCAAAAACACCTACAGTTGTACCTGTATTCAATTGTGTATTGATAGCTGTTTTTGAATGGTCTCCCATTAATAAACCGCAAAATTGTAATCCACTATCTTCAAAATGTTTAGTTTTGTAACTCCATAAATTTATATTATTATAAGTATTTTTCAAATTAGAAGAATTCGTATCTGCACCTATATTGCACCATTCTCCTATTACAGAATTACCTAGAAAACCATCGTGAGCTTTGTTTGAGTACCCAAAAACAATGAGATTATTCACCTCTCCTCCTATTTTACAATGAGGTCCGATAGTTGTAGATCCATATATTTTTGCTCCCATATTGAATATAGAATGTTCTCCAAGAGAAATAGCACCACGTAAATGACAGCCTTCCATCACCTCAGCGTCGCGTCCTATATATATTTTTCCCTTGCTGGTATTCAGTGTACAATATTCAATAATCGCTCCTTCTTCAAGAAAAATATGTTCAGGATTTCCTAATATTCCATTTGTTTTTGATATAGGTTGTGATTTTTTTCCTTTGGTAATAAGTTCAAAATCAAAATCTATTGCCTGAGTATTTTTCAAAAATAAATCTGGTAATTTATTAAAAAACAGAATATTATCTTTAATTTCGATTTTTTTCTCTATTTTTTGAATAGGAAAATTAGGGTTTTCTATTCGAGCAACAATAATTTCATTTTGATAAACAATCCCCTCTCCTATTTTTAAGTTTTTAATTTTTTCTAAAAGGTCAGCATTAGGAATAAAATTAGGAACTATTAAAAGAGATTCTTTTTCATCAGGTTTTTGAAATTTTTGTTGTAAATAGTCTTCTGTTAAGAAGCTAATAGATTCAGAATTGAGTAATTTTTGCCATCTTTCAGTAAAAGTAAGTATTCCACAACGCAATTCGGCAACAGGGCGAGTGAAAGTAAGTGGCAGAAAGGCTTCCCAATATTGATTATCAGATAAAATTAATTGAGTTTTTTCCATTGTTTTGTATTTAAAAATTAGACAAATGTAATAAAAAAAAGAATTAATTTTGAAAAATGGATGTTAATTTTATTTTAAATAATTATCATTTAAAGAGAAAAATAAATGTTCCACGTGGAACATTAGTTGAAAAACTTTTTACTTTATATTATACGAAAAATATATTAATAGATTTTATACTGAAATATCCATAAAAATCGTATCTTTGCACCTCAAAATCATAAAAAATGAGTACAAAACAAATTCCTTGGCAAGAGCGTCCAGAAGGTTGCTCTGATGTAATGTGGAGATATTCTCTCAACCCTATCATTGGTAGGTATGATATTCCTACTTCAAATAGTATTTTCAATAGTGCAGTAGTGCCTTTTGAAGATGGCTTTGCAGGTGTTTTCCGTTGTGATAACAAATCTGTACAAATGAATATTTTTGCAGGATTTAGTAAAGATGGATTGAAATGGGATATTAATCACGAACCTATTCAAATGAAAGCAGGTAATACGCAAATGATTGATTCTGACTATAAATACGACCCTCGTGTTACTTGGATAGAAGATCGTTATTGGATTACTTGGTGTAATGGTTATCACGGACCAACCATTGGTATTGCTTATACTTACGATTTTAAAGAATTTTTCCAATGTGAAAATGCATTTTTACCTTTTAATAGAAATGGTGTGCTTTTTCCTGAAAAAATCAATGGAAAATATGCAATGCTTAGCCGTCCAAGTGATAATGGGCATACTCCTTTTGGAGATATTTATATAAGCTATAGCCCAGATATGAAATATTGGGGAGAACATCGTAATGTTATGAAAGTAGCTCCTTTTATGGATAGTGCTTGGCAATGTACGAAAATAGGAGCAGGTGCTGTGCCTATAAAAACTTCAGAAGGATGGTTGATGTTCTACCACGGAGTAATAAATACTTGTAATGGTTTCCGTTATTCTATGGGTGCTGCTTTGTTAGATTTGCAAGACCCTAGTATAGTGAAATACAGAACAAAACCTTATTTATTAGCCCCTGCAGAACTTTATGAACTTACAGGAGATGTTCCTAATGTAGTTTTCCCTTGTGCGGCTCTTCATTCAATAGAAGAAGATAAAGTAGCTGTATATTATGGAGCTGCAGATACAGTTGTAGGTCTGTCTCTTATACACATCTCCGAGCCCACGAGACCGTACTAGATCTCGT
>CALFOY010000373.1 GCA_937919265.1 uncultured Capnocytophaga sp.
CTATCAAGAAAATGAATCATAGAGTTTTTATAATCAAGGAGTTTTTGAAGAAAGAATGGTTTTTGTTATTAACCTTGCTGCCTCTTCTTTTTACTATTATTTTTCTACAGTTTACTACTCCTGTTTGGGATGAAAGCACTAAAAATATAGCATTTTATAGCGTTTTCATTTATGATATTGCCATTATTTTAGTATTTCTATATAAAAATCATACTTTTTTATTCGAAAAAGGCGAGTGGTTGCGAAATATTATCACGATAGTAGCCTGTGGAGTAGTATTATTATGGACATATAAGCACAAAGTAACCTTTAGATTGGATATTCTACTGCTTTTCTTATGTACTTTATACGGTATTATCTATAGAAAATATGTAAAACCTACCTTACTCTCTGTTGTTTTCTTTGTGTTTATCGCAATAAGAATAGTAGGACTTTTGTGGGCGGAACATTTGGAATGGGGTATAAATGTGCTTATTAAGGAAGAAAATATTATCTTTTTTGTACTTGTACCTATTATTTTATTGGGCTTTTCGGTTAGCGAAAGGCAACAACAAAGTCTTATTCAAATATGTTTTAAAGGATTTTTAATGCTATTAGTAGCCAATGTAGTGTTTTACTTATTTACTATCAGTTCGCTAGGACGAAGTCTTTTTAGCTTTATCACTTTAAATAAAGGCTATCTTTCTTATTATGAAATTTTGTTTTGGTCGCATTTCAAGCACCCTAGTTTTATTTCGTGGATTATCTTGGCAATAGGAGGATTAGCTTTTATTTTATGGAAGAAAGGCAAAACTCTGATTTCTATTTCTGAGCTTATTATTTATGCTGCGTTAGTTTTGTGTGTTGCTTTGATGGTGCAAGCAAGGGTAGTAATCATAAGTTATTTTATAGTAGTAGCTTTCTTTGTTTTTCTTTCAGTAGAAAAGCATATAAAAAAGTCAGTAAAATACATTATCTTGGGGTTATTTGTATTAGTTGGCATTGGTATTATATCGTATCTTATCACTCATACAGCTTATTTTTCTGACCCTATTCGCAATGAAATATATAATAAGGCTTTTGCTGCTATCAGAGAGGGGAATATTTGGATTGGCAATGGGACAGGATATCATCGGTATATTATTGGCAGTTACCCTTTTTATGTGCATAATGACTTTGTAGCTACACTTGTTGATACTGGTATTTTAGGGCTAAGTATTTTTGTAGTATGGATTTTGTGCTTATTACTCTCAAAAGATATTCTAAAACAGTTTTTAGTAGTTGTTTCTCTACCTATAATGAATACTGATGTACTCTTTTACTTTTTTGAATATACTTATATCGTGAGTGTTCTTTTGATATTTATATTACTTGCGCCCCGATTTAAATCTGTAAAGCATATTTTACCCAATTAGAGAAGCTATATTTTTGCTTAATTTCTTCAGATAATGGCACAAAATCGCTCTCTAAAAAATCTGCTAACCCTTCAAAGCTATCATTTTCTACTACATAGAAGTTATTAGGATGATAAAAATCGTGTAGTTTTATGCTTTTATTATCAGTAATAAGCTTCTTTTGGTATTTTATAGCCTCAAATATCCTAAACGATAAGCCATTGTGTTCTACGGTTTTTATATCTAAAAGTATAGCTGCTTTTTTGGTAGTTTTTAGGTTCTCTGCATAACTTATCCCCTTTGAGAAGAAAGAAAGATGAGGATGATAAAAAGGAGGTGTTTTTCTACCATAAAACAAATTGATATTTAGTGTTAAATCGTATTGGGATAGGGCATCTACCACTCTGATAAGCGATTGAATTCTGTCTTTCATATAAGCACCTACGTACAGAACCTCTTTGCTATTGATAGTTGTCTCTTCTTCAGGAATATCAAAATAGAAGTTAGTGCAAGGCAAGAGATTAGGATAGCGGTCTTTGTATAGGTGATAGTCTTCAAGGTCAAAGACAAAGAAGCGTTCGAATTGGTTTATAACCTTAAATACTTTTGGGAAGCGAGCAAGTCCGTCCCATTGATAGGCTATTACTTTATGGGCGGTGCTGTGTATTTTCTCTATCGTTTTTAGGTCTAACTTATCTGGACGAATTACAATAGCATAGTCGATACTTTTAGGGGCAAAGCCGCTTAGCGCTTGTGTTACTTCTGCAGAATAATAAGTATCTATAAGCTCTCTTTTATACTCTCTATTACCTAAGAGGTTCTTCTGTATAAAATTGAGTATTCTATCTTTAGTTTTATAGCGAAATAGGGGTGATATAATAGTCACCTGCCCGAAGCCCATATGGTGCAGGTTTTGCTCAATCACCTGATAAACGCCGAAGTCAGGAGGCATTATCAAGATGATTTTCTTATCGCTTACATCAGGAGTATTAT
>CALFOY010000374.1 GCA_937919265.1 uncultured Capnocytophaga sp.
AAATAATATAAATTTCATTTTAAACATTAAAAATTAACATTGAAAACTAATAATTATATAAAATTAACTTTTCAAAATAATATTTTTATTCTGAATTAACAAAAATTATTGAGTTAGAATATAATGAAAGTCTTTTTTAGTTTTGAATGATACAATTCTGTCTTTTTTGATTGATTTTTTGTGAATTATATTTCCTTTATTATCAATGATTTGTATTCCTTTTGGTAATAGAACATAACATTTTTTTTCAGTTAATGAAGAAATTTTTCCATTTATAATTTTTCCTTTATCCCATTGAAAATCAATGATAAAACCTCCTCTTGCTTTCATTCCAGTAATTGAGCCATTTTGCCAATCTATTTCAGAAGGTAAGGCAGGTAAAAAGCGAATAATATTTTTCTCTCCATGGCTTTGTAGTAACATTTCAGAAAGCCCTGCAGTGGCTCCAAAATTTCCATCAATTTGAAAAGGAGGGTGGGCACAAAATAAATTTGGATAAGTTCCTCCTCCACTCATTGTTGAGGATTTAGAATTATTTTCTACTGGGCTAAGCAATTTATGAAAGAGTAATAAAGCTTGATTTCCATTTCCTAACCTTGCCCAAAAGTTAATTTTCCAAGCCATAGCCCAGCCAGTACCTCCATCGCCACGTTGTTCAAGAGTTTTTTTTGCTGCTAATGCTATTTTTGGAGAATCCCAAGGGGTAATTTCATCATAAGGATATAGTCCGTATAGATGAGAAATATGTCGATGTTGAGGTTCTGCATCAGCCCAATCTTCAATCCATTCATTAAGGTCACCTTCTTTTCCTATTTGATTAGGAACAGTTTGTTTTATGATTTTTTTCCATTTTTTTCGTTCTTTCGGGTCGATATTCAATATTTCTGAGGCAGTTTTTAGGTTAGAAAACAGTTCTCGAATGATTTGCATATCCATTGTAGGTGCATAACAAGTATTTAGAGGTTTAAAATTTCCATCTTTCATAGGGAAAAGATAAGTATTTTCAGGAGAATTGGAGGGAGAAGTAACTAAAAATCCTGTTTTTTTATCTTTTATCAAGAAATTTTCAAAAAATAAAGCTGATTTTTTCAAAATAGGATAATATTCTTTAAGAAAATCAATATCTTGTGTAAAGAGATAGTGTTGCCATAAATGCTGACAAAGCCAAGCTCCTCCTGTAAGAGTTGAGCCCCACTCAGCTCCTTCTCCAGGGGAAGTAAAAAACCACGGATTTGAAATTGTATGAGCTACCCAACCTTTTGAATTATAGTAGTTTGAGGCTGTTTTTTCTCCATTTGGTACTAAATTTTTTATAAAATGAAATAAGGGTTCTGCTTGCTCATTGAGTTGAGTTTGTTCTGCAAACCAATAATTCATTTGCAAATTAATATTTAAATGATAGTCTCCATTCCAAGGAGCTTGATAACTATCTGCCCAAAGACCTTGTAAATTTGCGGGTAAAAATCCTTTTTTAGAAGAAGATATTAGTAAATATTTTCCAAAATTGTAATATAAAATAGGTAATTGATTATCTTTTTCTCCTTTATAGTAATTATTTAGTCGTTCAAAAGTTGTTTTTTTACTTAAACTTTGGTCATTATTAGGCATTTTCCAACTATTTTTATGGAAAAATGAAGAATAAATAGCAGAACTTTTATGAAAAGCGTCTTCAAAATGTATATTTTTACAGTTTTCTAATGTTTTTTTACATTCATTCAGGCAATTTTTATCAGAAATTAAATTTCCATCAGAAAAATTATAATTAGTTGAAGCCGCGATTTTCAGTAGGACTTTATTTGCATTTTTTATAATAAATAAATCATTATCAATTTTTGAATTTCCATCAGTAAATACAGAAGCTAATATGCTGTATTTTAAACCTTTGTTGTTAGCATTTGATAATTGTCCTTCTAAAATAATTTGATTATCAGAAATATTATCTATTACAACATTTTCTTCTCGAACTAAATTTAGAGAAAAGTTTAGAATATTTTGTTCACTTTGTATTTCAATCCAAATTATATCATTCTCAAAATCAGCAAAATAGCGTTCATTTACATTTATTCCATTTCGTTTATAAGAAGTACTTGCTAATGTGTTATCCAAATCTAAAACTCGTTGATAATCAGTGATTTTATCTTGTTTTTCCCATAGGATAAGTAATTTTGCTAACATTTGAAAAGAACCATAATGACAATCTTTTCCGTTGCCAAAACACGAACCATTTTCAGGTGTAGTTACAAAATGTTTTTGTAAAAGAGCTTGAGCATCATCATTTTTTCCTTCTTCTAAAAGTTTTTGAATAGGCTTTAAATATAGGTGTGCGTCAGGAGAATCAGAGTTATTTTTTCCTCCAGACCACATTGATATTTCGTTTAAAATAATAGTTTCTTTATCGGTTTCTCCAAAAATCATAGCGCCTAAACGCCCATTCCCGATAGGTAAACTTTCCGTGAAATGTTCAGCAGGTTTATTGAAAAATATCTGGCTATCAGCTTTTTGAGAGTAGCTAACACCTGTCTCTTATACACATCTCCGAGCCCACGAGACCGTACTAGATCTCG
>CALFOY010000375.1 GCA_937919265.1 uncultured Capnocytophaga sp.
AGCAAATATTGTTTTTTAATTTTTATTAAAAATAAAGAAAAAATCTCAATATTTTAGTAATATTGAGATTTTTATAAAATAATTAATATTTTAGTGTTTTATTTCTTAAAAAATTGAATTATTTGCAAAGCTAATTCGTCGCCTACTCTGTTTTGAGCCTCTTTAGTTACTGCTCCAATGTGTGGAGAGTGAGAAATTTTTGGATGCATTAATATGTGCATAGAAGGGGAGGGCTCATTTTCATAAACATCAAGGCAAGCAAATGCCAAATGGTCATTATCTAATTTTTCTAATAAAACCTTTTCATCAAGAACTCCACCTCTTGCGAGGTTGATTATTCCTGATCCTTTTTTTATTAAATCATAATCATCAGGGGATATAACAGATTCTTTTTGAGAAGGAAGATGAAGAGTGATAAAATCTGAGTTTTTTAAAACCTCTTCTTTAGAAACAGTTTTTATTAAAAAATTTACTTTTTGACCATCATAAAAATCTAAAGAAATAGTAGCTTTTTCTACAAAAGGGTCGTGAGCTAATACTTTCATCCCTAAAGAAATAGCTATTTTAGCGACAACTGTTCCTATTCGTCCAAATCCAATAATACCTAAGGTTTTTCCTCTTAATTCTTGTCCATTAGAGTAAGCACTTTTTAAGTCATTAAAATTTGTATCACCTTCCAAAGGCATATTTCGGTTAGCATCATAAAGAAAACGAACAGCACCAAGCAGATGAGCAAAAACTAATTCAGCAACAGAAAGAGAAGAAGCATTAGGAGTATTAATGACTTTAATTCCCTTACTTTCAGCGTATTCAACATCAATGTTATCTAAACCAACACCACCTCGTCCTATGAGTTTTAAAGAAGGGCAAGAATTAATAACATCTTGATATACCTTAGTAGCAGAGCGAACTAAAAGAATATCAATTTGTTGTTCATTGATATATTTAGATAACTGATTTTGAGCAACTTTTATATTTTGTACTTCAAATCCAGCATTGATAAGGGTTTGTTCTGCTTGAACAGAAATTCCGTCATTTGCTAATATTTTCATATTTGGAATTTATAATTTTTTTTAATTATTGTAATTTTTCAAAATCTTGCATTACTTTTACTAATAATTTAACGCTTTCTAAAGGCATTGCATTATAAATAGAAGCTCGATATCCTCCTGTAGTTCTATGTCCTTTTAGCCCGCTAATACCTGCTTCTTTCCAAAAATTATCAAAACGTTCGGTTAATTTTTCGTCTGTTAAAGTAAAAACAGCATTCATCATTGAACGATCTTCCTTGTTAGCATAACCTTCAAACAAAGGATTTCGGTCAATTTCATTATATAAAAGTTCAGCTTTTTCTTTATTTTGTACTTCAATGCTTTTGCAACCTCCTTGATTTTTGAGCCATTCCATAGTTAAATAACTTACATAAATAGCATAAGTAGAAGGAGTATTTGACATACTTTCATTTTTTATATGTACTTGATAATCAAGAAGAGTAGGAATTACTCGAGATACTTTACCTAAAATATCTTCACGAATAATAACTAAAGTAGCCCCAGCGATACCTATATTTTTTTGAGCTCCTGCATAGATAAGGCTAAATTTTTCAAAAGACATTTCTCTTGAAAAAATATCAGAACTCATATCTGCAATTAGAGGAACATTTACATCTGGAATAGAATGAAACTGAGTCCCATAGATAGTATTATTCGTTGTAAAATGTAAATAATCGTAGTCTTCTTTTATCTCAATTTGTTTAGGAATATTTCTGTATCCATTATCTTTTGATGAAGCTATAACATCTATATTTCCAATAAGTTGAGCTTCTTTAAGTGCATTATGCGCCCAAACACCAGTATCTATATAAGCTGCTTTATTTTGTAAAAGGTTGTAAGCAGTCATCAAAAATTGCATACTTGCTCCTCCTTGTAAAAATAAAACTTGATAGCCTTTACCCGTAAGCCCTGAAAGTTCTAAAACATTAGCTTTAGCTCTTTCAAGAACTGAAATGAACTCTTTACTTCGGTGAGAAATTTCTAAAATAGATAGCCCTGTATTTTCAAATTCAATAACAGCTTGTGACGCTTGTTCAAATACACTAATAGGTAAAATAGAAGGACCTGCACTAAAATTATGTTTTTTCATATAATTTTACTCTTAAAATAAGGTGCAAAATTGCGATTTTATTTTTAAATAATAGTTTTTTTTTTGTTTTTTTTATAATTCAATTAAAAATTGAAGTGTATCTACCCCATCAGCGTAGTCTGATAGAGAAGGCTGTTGTGTTTGCCCAAAAGGAATAAAATTTGGATTAATTTTTTGATTTACAATACATTGTATTTTATCTTTATCTTTATCCAATTGCTTTTGTAAAGTATTTTTATCTGAATAAAATTCATAAAATAAAGATGCAATAGGAGAACTATAAGAAGTGTCTTCTTTTAAAAGCAAAAAGCCATTTTCTTGAAGTTTGAAAAGACTCATTAAATAAACCGCTTTATTATAGTCGTAATTATTGGCATATTTTGTGTATTCAATGATAGGATGAAAATCATAAATAGCCTTAAAAAAGTTCTGAAAATCATACGCTTCTGGAACAAAAATTTTAGATACACTTCTACAACCTAAACCAAAATAAGTAAAAATATCTTTACCTAAATTATGCAAATCTTCTTCTGTTTCATCTCCTGTAAGAATAGCCACTGAGTTTCTATTTTTACGAATAATATTCGGTTTATTCCCAAAATAATATTCAAAATATCGAGCTGTATTATCACTTCCTGTTGCTATAACAGCATCAAAATCAGTTAGTTTTTCTTTTGTGAAATGGATTTTTTCTTTCAAAAAAGGGAAATGGAACTGTAAATATTCAGCTAAAAAAGGTAATAATATTTTATCATTTGAAGATAGTTTTACAATAGCAGAATGCCCTGAAACTAAAACACATAAAAAATCATGAAACCCCACCAAAGGAATATTTCCAGCCAAGATAAGTGCTATATTTTTAGTTTTTTTTTCAGGGAAATAATACTTAGAGAGCCATTTTTCAATATTTATTTCAGAGAGAGTTTCTGCCCAAGTATTTAAAGCATATAAAATATTTTCGTTGTTAAACCACGCATTTTCTTTTTCTGCTTGTTGTATTTTTTCTTCTAGTTTTTGATACCAAAGTAGCTCATTATCAGTTACTTTTTCATTTTTTAAGAATGTTTTTAAAAAGAATCCTAATTTAGAAAGAATATTTTTTCTATCATTTAACAGCATAAAATTTTGTTTATTCTACGATTTGAAATATTTTTGCACAAAATTACGATTTTTAATATTTGTAAGCAAATAAATAGCTTTTAATTATTACTAAAAAATAAGAAATGGCAATTATAATTACTGATGACTGTATAAATTGTGGGGCTTGTGAACCAGAATGCCCTAACAACGCAATATACGAAGGTGCTGACGATTGGCGTTATAGCGATGGCACAAAGTTGCGTGGGAATATTATTCTTCCTAATGGAAAAAATGTTAATGCAGATGAAGTGCAGAAACCTATAAGTGATGATTTTTATTATATCGTTACTGATAAATGTACTGAATGTATAGGCTTTCATGAAGAGCCTCAGTGTGCGGCTGTTTGTCCGGTGGATTGTTGTATTCCAGATGAAAACCATAAAGAAACGCAGGAAGAACTCCTACAAAAACGAGACTTTATGCATAATGAATAATTATAAAAAGCAAAGATTTTTTCTTTGCTTTTTTCTTTTGAAAATTATTCATAACGAATAATCTCAGGAGTTTGAAAATTAAAATTAGGTAATCTGAAATCATCATTGCTTCTTCCTGTAAGTTCTTGAATATTATTACCTATTCCTGGTATTTTTGGGAAAAAAACAAAAGAAAATTGAAAATTTCCTAATGGAATATAGTCATTAGTTACATATAAACCAATGCCCCATTTTGTAAAAACTTGATCTTTTAAAATAGAATTATAGCTTTCTCCTATAAAACCTACATCAGCAGTAAAAAATGGATTTATCCTGAAACCTAGTAAAGAAAAAGGAGAGTAAGACTGAGTTTGGAATGTAAAAACAGATTTTCTAGTACCTGAAAGAATAGGACTATTGAAACCTATAATTCCTGTATTTCCGTTTAAAGTAATTCGGTCTTTAAAATAATTTTTTCGAGATATACCATTGACATACTGCAATTTAAAGAATTGTCGAAAATGCCATTTTCCTAAATCAAAAAGAGGAGAAAAATAAATAAATTCTCCACGTATTGTTGTTTGTTTATTCTCTTCTTTAAAAAAACTACCTATCTGAAAATCAGAGCTTAAATATCCAAAATTCCAATAGTTTCCATACATAGCTTTGAAACCTAAATAAGGGGAAATATTATTTAAATTATAGCGAAAACCAGAAAGTAAAGATAAATTTTTTCCAATAGGAATATCTTCAATATCTTTAATCCGAAAAATATATCGGTCTTGTTTATATCCTATTTGGCTAATACCAATAGATGTGATAAAGGTTTCTCTATTGCTAAAATATTGATTTTCATCAAGTTCTCTTAGAGGAGGATTGATGTAGTTAATTTTATAAAATCGTGAAGAAATAATAAAATTCGTAACTTTATTTTTTTCTTCATTTTTATAAATAGGGAAAGCTCCACTTGCCCATAAATCTTGTGTATCAATCTTTAAATCTTGCGGATAAATTATCCCATTTTTCTTAAAATCTTCCCGAAAAGTACGCTCTGAAATAGTAAAACCTCCTGCCCAACGCGTATAAATAGAGTAATAAGGACGCCAAATAGACCAATATTTTTCATAATATTTATCAAAATTAATAGAATAATGTACTGATGTGCTTATGGTTGTAGCGTATATATTGGGAATACGATAATTAAAACCAAAGCTAGGGCGTGTGTTTCCTGAAATCTCTTGGCTATATCTAAAAGATAATTGATGCCCTTTTCCTAAAAAATTTCGTTCAAAAAGCCGAATAGTTCCTTGATTGAATGAGCCATCAGCATCAGCGTAAAGGCTCCAACTATCGAGAACATAGATAGTTACATCTACAGAATCTTTGCTTTTTGTAGGAAAAGTTTCAATACGAGCTTGTCGAATATAAGACTGAGAACGAAGAATACGTTCAGTTTCTTTAATTATTGTAGAATCAAGTTGAGAATTTTTATCAAAAAGTAATAATCTTTTAATAATTTTATTTTTTGTTTTATTATGAAAAATATTACCTAAATGTTCCCAACGATTAGGTGTCTTTGTACTATCTTTCTCATCATAGCCCAAAGGTTCATAAACTGTTATTTTTAGGTTTCTAATTGTTTTTCCTTGAAAGTTAGTCCAGTGGCGTAATTTTTTTTCTGTTTTTTTAGGAATATTTTCAGTTTGAGTAGTTGTAGAATTAAAAAATAACTGATGTAATTTTTGTCTAAATTTACTTTTTTTTGATTTAATTTGGAGAGAATAAAAAATAGAGTCATTTTTTTGCTTTAAAGAATCATTCTCAAAAGATTTTGTAAAAAGAGAATCCTGTGCTAATACAGGCTGTAAAAGCAATAAAAAAAAGAATATATGTACAATTGTTTTCTTCAAAAGAAAGATAAAGTGGGTTAGGTTTGTATAAAAATTTAGAATAGTTTGTTTTTAAGGTAAATAAAATATTAATTAATAGGTATAAAAAAAAACTGCCTCTTTGAGGCAGTTTTCAACTGGTGGTGCCTCCAGGAATCGAACCAGGGACACAAGGATTTTCAGTCCTTTGCTC
>CALFOY010000376.1 GCA_937919265.1 uncultured Capnocytophaga sp.
TATAAGAGACAGGTTAATACATTATTTTTGATAGAATAAGTGTATTTATCCTCACTTTTTTCATTTTTAAAAATGATTTCATCTTTTGAAATAGAAAAATTTTGTTCATTGATTTGAAAATCACAAAATCCTTTTAAGTTTTGATAATCAACACGTGATATTTTTTTATCAGTACTGAAAGTAATGGTTGATTTTCGGTCACAATCTGTGGTAATATCTTTTTGAACTCCCACAGCTTCTCTTATAGAAACAAGTTGCCATTGTCCAATAATAAATTCTTGTTGAGTTTGAGTTTTTTCTTCTTCCCATTTTACATCTTCTTTACAAGAAGTTATTAATAATGAGACTATTGACAAACAAATTAAATATATTCCCTTCATACTTTAATCTTCTTTTGGCAGTTCAGATATTGGCTTTAATCTATCTTTAATGTAAAAACTCCAAGCGTCTTCTTGGTAAAGTTTAAGGCTTTCATCTGGTACATAAATTTGTGCATTTATAAAAGTAGAAAGATAATAAGAAGCCCAAGCTGGAATAGTTTTAGAATGAAGTACCAAAGTTTTTACATTTCCGCATCTATTAAAAGGATATTCGCCCATAACTTGAAGGCTTTCGGGAATTTCAAGCCATAGAAGAGACTTACAATCAGCAAAAGCATCAGAATCTATTTTTCTTAATCCTTCTGGAAGAATTAATTTTTTAATTTTTATTTTATCAAAAGCATTTTTGCCAATTAACCTGATGCTTCCTGGTAAAGTTAGTTCTTCAAGCATTGTATCAGCAAAAGCAAAATCTTCAATTACTTCTACATTATTTCCAATATTCACTTTTTTAAGATTGGTACAACCTGTAAATAGTCCTCTTCTTATTTCTCTAAGTCTTTTTGGAAGGGTTATTGTTTCCAAATATTTTAATCCTTGAAAAGCACGTTTTTCTATAACTTCAACATTATCTGGCAAAATGATAGACTTAACAATAAAATACTCAATATAAGTTGCAAAATAATCACTATTTCTGAAAGCTCCTTCACCTATGGTAGTAATATTAGCCAATTTGCTATCGGTACGCATATCTATATGCAATGTACGATTATTAACCCACGCAGCTAATGTTTTGCCATCATCTGTTAATACATAATTAGCCTCTTTATCTGTATTTTGCAAATTACTTCTATCTCCTAATATAAAAAAATTATTTCCCCAACCTTCTGTGGTTTTAGGTCCATACAATTTGGCAGGATTGGCACTAATATCAAGATATAAATCACCTACATTTCCTCTGTTTTTTGCGGGAGTTCCGCTCCCTTTGTGTATAGTGTTCGATTGTGCAATACGTTCATTATCTACAAGCGAAATAGGATTTTCTCCCCAACCAATTACTGTTTTGGGGCCATAAAGAAGCCCTGTATTTTTATCAATATAAAAATCTCCAATACTACCAAAATCAAAAACAGGTTCTCCTTTTTGTAAATAAATTTGAGCTCCTCGTCTTTGTTTTATTTTTTCAGTAGTTTCTTTACTACACCCAGCAGAAGTTACTAAAATAAGTAACAAGCCTGTTATTGCTAATAATATATTTTTCATAAAAACTATATTCTGTTATATTATTATTTTGCTTGTACTTTATCCTCATATTTTGTTCCTGAAAGTGCTTCTTGGTATTTACTTAAATATTGAGAAGGCACTAAAATACGCTCTACTGTACTACTATCAAAAGCATTACTAAAGTAATTTTCATCATCATTAGCTACCGATTCAGACGGAACATCTCCTAAAAATACAACTTCTTTAACAGATGAATCTTTAAATAAATAAGGACCTACTCCCTTTATTGAAGCAGGGAAAGTAACTTTCTCCAATGATGTACATTTTTCAAAAACTTCATTATGTATGTATTTTACCCCTTCATTTATAGTTATATTTTTTAACTCTATACATTGTAAAAATGCTCCTGTTCCTACATTTTCACAAGTTGAAGGCACTATAACTGATTCTAATTTTTTACAATTTAGAAAAGCGTGTTTAGCAATTCCTGTTAGTCCTTTTGGAAGTTGCATTTCTTTTAAAGAAATACAATTAGTAAAGGCTTCTTCTCCTATTATTTTCAAGTTCCCAGCATTATTAAACACAACCGATGTAAGATAAAAATCGTGTTCGAAAGCAGAAGTTCCTATTTCTTGAACATTTTCTCCAAAAATAACTTTCGTTAAGGCTCTTTTTCTAGAAAAAGCTTCATCATTAATTTTTTCAACCTTTTTTAACTTAGTATCTTGGGTCATATCTATAATTTGAGATTTGGTATTTGCCCAAACAAGCAAAGTAAGCCCGTCATCTGAAAGAAGATAATTAGGTAATATAGCATCAGAGTCTTGGTTTGTTCCTGCAAAAGAACTACCCCCCAACACTATACCTGCACCCCAATTATTTTGAGACTTTGGTCCATAAAGTTTTCTACTTTCTAAGTCTATATACCAATCTCCTTCTGTGCCTTTTGAAGTTTCAGGAAATCCTGTACCTGAATATATTTTTGAATTATCTGTTTGTTCTTTCCCAAATTTTATTGGGCTTCCCCAGCCTTCCGCTGTTTTAGGTCCATAGAGTTCAGCTGTTTTTTCATTAAAATAGTAATCTCCTATTTTATAATCACTATTTGCTGGAATAGTACTTCCTCTATGAATTTGAGAGCCGTCTAATATTTCTTCGACCTCTTCAATAGTTTCTTTTTGGCAATTTACAAATGTTACAAATGAAAGCAACGCCATTGTTCCAATTAAAATTTTTCTCATTACTTTTTTATGATGATTTAATGAATTAAAAAATAAGTCCCTACTCTTGGTATTGGTTTTTCGGGTTCCACCTAATATTGTTTATTTTCAATGCTTTTATATTTTCCTATCTTTTTAAACTCTTAATTTTTAATTATTTTTTAAAGAAAAATAAAGTTATTTTTTCATTTTTAATAGGATTTTTTAACCGTGCA
>CALFOY010000377.1 GCA_937919265.1 uncultured Capnocytophaga sp.
TGCGTGAGCAGATACAATATAAAATAGTTCCAGAGGCTGAACAACCTAAGGTAGAGCTTCCTATTTTTTACCAACAGCTCAAAGTGGCTCAACCTGACGGAAAGCTAATGAAAGAATGTATATCCGCTTACGAAACCACCTATTTCCTACTTAAAAACAGAGAGTTGAACGTTGGTAAGCAACAAAACAAATAGTTAGTTTCATAACACTAACTATCAAAAGTTATAAATCTAACTGTTAGTTTTACAGCTTCAGTTGTAAGGAGCTGCAAACTCAACTATTAGTTTTATAGGTTTCGTTGCACGAAGCACTAAAACTAACTATTGAGCTGAAAGCTAACGAATGATGAAGTAACAAAACTAACAGTTGCATTAGCACCCTTATTTTTGTTGAAGTATAAAAATAAAAAATAGTTATATCTTTTGTATATAAAAAGTACTATACATAAATTTACAGAATAACACTTACTTAAAATAAAGTTATAGAATATGGAAAACATTAAAGAAATCAAAGTTGTTAGGCTTGAAAAGCTAAGCATAGGAGAGTACGCTCAGTTCATCAAAGCTACTATTAGTTTAGTTGAAAAGACAACCCCAGAGAAGATAGGTGTAAAACCTGAACTTCTTTCTGGGCTCAAAAAGCAATCTGAGCTACTAACGGAAATTATCGGTCAGAGCTATATAAGCAAAGAGACCAAAGAACTAGCGTCGATTGATAAGGAAAGGAATAAGCTATCTGTATTCCTGCTTTCTTCCTTTAAGGTAGGTCGTAATAATGCTGACCGCACCAAGAAAGAGGCTTCGGTAATCCTGTATGATGTATGTAAGAATTATATAGGAGTGCAGTCCTTGCCTGTGCGTACCAAAACGCAGTTTATCAGTAGTATGATTAACGACCTGAATAAGCCTGAGAACAAAGCGCATATAGATACCTTAGGGCTGTCAGAATCGCTCACCGCATTAGAAAACAATAACAAAGCCTACCAAAACCTATCGGAAGGACGAGCAGAAAGCCAGCTAGCAAACACTTTTGTAAGTTTCAAAGAAGTAAAAAAAGCAACTAATAACTTATATAAGATACTAACAAAATATGCTTTTGCTACCAACTTGCTTACTCCAACAGAAGAAAGTAAAAGTTTCATCAACTTACTTAACAAACTGATAGAAGACACGCATAACGCTAACAAGCAACGCTTAGCGCAAGCTGTTTTGAGTAAAAAAGGCAACAAGTTAGAAGGAGGCAAAGCAGGTGAATAATCATTCGTGAGATAACCATACATTATATGAGCTTGGAACTAAGTAGTTTTATTCCTATCATTAAGGAATTGGTGTATCATATTTCTATTGACGATTACGCCTCTATAGAGCGCAAGGGTCAAAATGGAGATATCCTTGTGGAGGATTTGGCGTATACAATCAATTGGTATCCTTATAAAATAATCCCTTTGCCTGATGAAGCTTTTGACCTAGCAGAAAGTTGCTTCATAGAGGAGAAAAAGAGCCTTGATGTATATATTCCCTTCTGGACAAAAGAAGAGGGAAGAAGCGACCTAATACTTGCGCTTTCCTGCTATATGAACGATGGGGCTGATGAAGTCGTTATCTATGATGTATTTGTCCCCTAATAAACCCCTTATCTATGATTGATGTAGAACCCTTTATAAAAGAAGTGCTTGAAAAGAAAATCCCCGAAGAGAACCTAAGGTTTTTCGGGGAGGATAACCAGGGTATAGTGGTGGATTTCGAAACCGAAACGCACCTGAAAAGGTTCACCGTATGGAGGGATTACCTACGTTGTGATTACGAAGCCTTGTGTATAGCTACTGATAAGCTAAGCGTGTATGAGAGTAAGGAATTTGATAATGTGGGGCAGCTCATAGGTATCTTCAACCGATTCTATCATACCGCCTACTCTGAGATAGATACATTCATCAATGAACTTTATGACCACTACCGAGCACGCCTAATAGATAGAGAAGAAATAGCAAATATCATAAAAGAAGACTATTGTAGTAAGTACAAAGGGGATAATTATCCGTATGAAAAATATCTTTCGCTCCTTTGGAAAGAAGAATATCTAAACGAAAAGGATATAGACCTATTAGACCTTTGTTTACTTTACCAATATATAGATAATGAGGTAGATATATTAGGGTATTTGGTAACAGGTCACGAAGGATGTACCTATGAAGAATTTGAAGCAAAAGGTACCCTTGAAGCACTGAATCCCAAAATACAATCCTTTGTGGAGCGGTGCTATGAGCGCTATGAGGAGGTGATGCAAATATATTTAGAAGCTCCAGAAAGATTTAAGACAAAATAAAAGGAGTAACAGATAGTCTACAAATAGCAAGTGTGTAAAAAAACAAGATTGATTCAACCTTAATATATTAATAGCCCAAGATATGATACCTACGTATAATGAAAGCTTAGCTTCAGCCCAAAAAGAATATAATAGCCTTAATGCCCAATACAATCGTATGGGGCTGTTACGACTTCTTGTGATGGGGGGTATCATAGCTTTGGTATATTACCTTATTCAGGAGCCATCCCTTATAATGGCTGTAGCTTCTCTGCTTGCTATTGTTTTATTTCTTCTGCTGGTGGTAAGGCATAAAAAAATAAGCACTCTTAGGGCTATTGCCAAAGCAAAGATACGCATTAATGAGCAAGAAATAGACTTCCTGACGCATCACACCTTTTTTGCTAACAACGGCAAAGCCTTTGAGGAAGATAACCACCCTTACGCCTATGATTTGGACATACTTGGTGAGCGCTCACTCTATCAGTATATTAATCGTACCCATACCTTCTTGGGCAGGAAGCTCTTAGCTGAGCGTTTGCTTCACCCCTCCACTGATAAAATTACACACACTCAAGCCCAAATCCAAGCCCTTACTCCTAACCTAGATTGGAGACAAACCTTTATGGCATATGCCCAACAAATTGACGACAGTGAGGATTTCTATACCAAGCTACGCCAATGGGCAAACGCTCCTGCAAAAAGGCTTAGTAAGCTTACCCGTGTGTTTATTATCCTATCACCTATCTTGCTTGTCATAAGCCTTTTGCTAGGTTATGTAGGAAACTATGAGGGGGCTACGGTACTTGCTAAATTGCTAATCTCTGTGCATTTGGTGGTCTTTTTTATCTTTATGAATCGTATCTCTCAAGAAAAACTTGGTTTTGAGCGCACTTATGCCATTTTGTATGCTTTCAAAGAGTGCATTGCACAGGTAGAGAGGCGCTTTCCTGATAAAAATAAGCAAGCGAGTAGCCATATAGCCCAGCTTTCCCGCCTATTAGATGATTTGGACAGTGTCGCAAATATCCTTGTGTCTATCCCCTTAAATATACTTACCTTCTATCACCTCCACCGATATGGTAGCCTACTTCAGTGGAAAACGCTTCACGGAGGAGAAGTTACTCAATGGTTAGAGTCTGTTGCTGACACAGAGGTGCTTTGTAGCTTCGCTAACTTCAGTTATAACCACCCTGAGTTTGCCTATCCTACACTCAACCAAGAGTATAAGGTTAGCTTTGAGGGCGTAGGTCACCCGCTTATCCGTAAAGAAGAGCGCATTACCAATGATATAACCCTCAGTGAGCAGGCTTTTGTGCTACTTACAGGCTCCAATATGTCTGGGAAAAGTACTTTTTTGCGTACCTTAGGGGTTAATATGCTGCTTACCTTAGTTGGTTTGCCTGTATGTGCGCGTAAGGCAGTAGTACACCCGTTACGTTTGTTGGCTTCTATGCGCTTATCAGACTCCCTAAGTGATGGTAAGTCGTACTTCTTTGCTGAAATCAACCGTATTCAACAAATCGTGGATACCCTACAACGTGAGCGCTGTTTTGTCCTCCTTGATGAAGTGCTCAGAGGTACGAACTCCGAAGACAAGCAACACGGAACTATTAAAATCATCGAGAAGCTACTTTCGCTCAAAGCCTTAGGAGTGCTTGCCACCCACGATATCGAAGTGTGTAACCTAACAAATCATTATCCTAAGCTCCTGCAAAACAAATGCTTTGAGTCTGAAATCAGTAAAGGGGAACTCACCTTCGATTATAAGCTACGAGATGGAGTATGCAAGAACAAAAACGCAACTTTCCTAATGAAAAAATTAGGTATTATAGAGGAATAATATATTACATTTTATTGATGAATAATAAGTTAGAAAATTAATTTGTTTATAAGCTGTCTCTTATACACATCTCCGAGCCCACGAGACCGTACTAGATCTCG
>CALFOY010000378.1 GCA_937919265.1 uncultured Capnocytophaga sp.
GGATTTATAATTTCTCCTTGCTCATCTATTACAAAAGGATAGGTTTGTTCAAAAATAGACACTAACACTTCCCTTTTTTCATCTACCTGATACAACATTTCCCAACAAGAAAAATACATTTCACTAAATAGGGTGTGTTCCTTTGGATACGCCTCTTTATAAATGGCTAACACATCAAACGGATAGGATATATTCCACAAATTCCAAAACAGTATATTATCCTTAGTAATGTACTGAAATTCACGTTGTATATATTCCTTATATTCTTTATATTCCATAAATTAACTATTCCTCTACTTTGTTCATATTATTTAACTATATTACCTTATTTTTTGAAATATAAATTTTTTCCGTTACATATAGTACCTTTTATAAAAGCAAAATCAATTCCATATTGAACAGGAATCTTAATTTGTAGACAAATATTTATTTTTTCATCTATAACTTTTTTTAGGTAAAGACCTTTTTATGTGAGGGTCTCTATTCCCTAGTTCATCAAAAGTGTATTCTACTTTTCCTGTTTTGTCAGATATAACATAGAAAAATTCTCTTATTTCTCCAAACAATTCAAATTCTCCTGTTACTACCCAAGCCTTATTACCATTGACATCAAAAGAAAGATTTAGTTCTGCTCTCATAGGAGTATTTTTTAAATTACTAAATTTTTCTTTGTATTACTTTGTCTTCAGTAAGGTTTATATTATTCATCATTTAAAAAATCAATAATCTATTAATGATTGTCCATCAAATATAAAGTACTATAGAATTAAACTTTAAAATTCATAAACAAAAAGAGTATTTTTTTCTTTTAAAAAAGCAATAATATTTTTTCCGTTATCTTGTGTAATATCAGCTTGTGAAATACCAAAAATAGGGAAACTTGGTAATAATTCGCCTGCAGAACTGAATACAAATATTTTATTATTTTGTATATCTGTTACTGAAATAAAAGTATTTTTTCCTGCACTTTCTATTTTCGGAGCAGAATAAATGCTGTACGGAAGTTCTATCCTTTTTTTGTTGATTGTTAGTATATTATCTGATAAAAAGACTTCAATTCCTTTTTTATTATCAAAAAAGTGTTGTTTTGATAAGTTTCTATTAACCATTCGCATTCCTCCATTGCCATCAATATAGAATTGTTCTCCTGTTTTGGTAGTAAAAGATATAAAATCATTTTCTTCTACAATAGGATTTGTAGAAAAATCAAATTTTCGATGTATTGAAATACGATTTTTCCCATTCCTATGAAGAATACTTAGAGCTCCATTTCGTTCAGGAAGTATAATAAAATCCTTGCCATTCAAACGAAAATGTTTTGGAGTTTGCCATATTCCATTGGGTACAGAAGTTTTTTCAAAACCTTTTATAGTATTTCCTTTTTTATCCAAAATACGAATTTGATTTTCAGAGCAAATTACAAAACGATAATCTTTATTTTTCTCATAATCAAATACTTGCAAAGGTAGGAGAGAGGTTTTATAACTCACAGGGAAAGGAGAAACATTATTACCATTTCTATCAATTATCCAAAAAGAATGCTCCGTGTTAAAAGCCAATTGAAGAAAACCATTTTCGAATAAATCTACCTGAAATATTTCACCTTGTATGGCTCCATCAAGGCGTTTTTTCCAAAGAATTTTCCCATCATTCCCTATTAAATATATTTGATTATCAATATCTTGAATTAATATTTCTCTTCGATTTGTTCTGTGGTTTGTCACAAAAAAAGGTTCTGTTTGTGCATCTTGGTCAAGCGTGATTTCAAATTTTTTAGTTAAATTCCCTTCTTTAGAAGTAGGAGCAAAATGATGTCCTGTAAAAGTAAAAATATAATAATTATCCTGAGAATTTACCTGTAAAGAAACAAAATTATATTTATTTGAAATTTTAGGATATTTCTGAAAAAAAGGTTTATTATTTACCAAATTATTGATAGCAATAAAAGAAGATTGGCTTGCAATTTTCTTTTTTAACTCCAAAAATGAAAAATCAGTCTCCAATCCTCCTGAAAATTCTAAATTGTATATAATATCTTGAATGTTTTCTGCTTTTTCAGCTAAAAAAAATGAATTATTGTATTGAAAAAGGTATTTAGGGTGTATTTTTGCATCGAAAAGTTCAAAAAAAGAAGTGAAATCTGTGTTTTCTTCAATTTGATGTATTGATTTTCCAAGATAAGTTTGTGTTTTCAGAATCGTGAAATACCTAAGCATTTCTTCTATATTTTCAGAAACCAATAAACCTATTTCATTTCCTTCAATTGAAAAAATATTTACCTGAGAAATATCTCTTTGAAAGTTGAAAAAAAAGTTATTATCAAGTATATCTTCATTAAAGGTATATGAGCGAATATTTGAAAACTTTTTAGGAATATATTTGATATTTTCAAAATCTTGTTGTTGAGGTTCTGCAAGTCGAATTTTATTATTTTTTATAGCAGAACCGCTTAAACGGAAAGTGTTTTTTTCTAAAAAAATATCCCAAGCAGACCAGTTTTCAAAGAAAAAATTACTTTTCTCTGAAAAAAAATCACTGAAAATAGATTTACTTTTTTCTTCGTTCAAGAATAAATTGGCAGGTAATTCTTTATTGGTTGTTTTTATTAATTTGTGGAATAATTCATTTGTATTTTCAGATTTGTTAGGTAGTTCTATTTCTTTTAACGAGCTGATAACTAATTTGTTATCTTCTTTTATGTAGAACCATTTTTTTTGTTGTATCATCATAGAATCAAGCTGATTTATAGATGAATTATGCCAAATACTAAGGCTATCTTCACTAGATAAAGATAAGCCACAGTAAACAGCATCGGTAGTATAAGCTAGCCAAATATCATTATTTGTAGGGAGAGAATTGATGAGGTTTTTTACGTTTGAATTGGGATAATATTTAAAGTATTCATTCCAAAAATCATTATTTATAACTGAGCTGATAAATTGATTTTTATTATTGATTTGAAATATCATTTCAGGATTTTTGGTTAAAAAATAATCAATAATTTCACTTTTTTCAGTATTTTTGGAACAACTAAAAAGAAAACATATTAATATAGCTAAAAAAGATTTCTGTATCACAATTTTTTGGTTAAGGATTGATAATAAGGCAAAGATATAAAAAATATTTTACATCTTAATTTTTTAGTATAAAATAAAAAACTGCCCCAAAAAGAGGCAGTTTCTATATTAATATTTAATAAATAATTATTTTATTAAATTGATTTCAACACGACGGTTAAGAGCTCTACCTTGTGCAGTTTTGTTAGATGCAATTGGGCTATCTTGTCCGAAACCTTTTGCCTCTAAACGGCTAGAGTCAATACCTTTGTTGATTAAGTAAGCTTTTACAGCATCAGCTCTTTCTTGAGAAAGAGTAAGGTTTTTAGCTTTGTTACCAGTGCTATCAGTGTGTCCTTCAACAGTAAATCTTGAAGATTTGTACTCATTAAGTACATTTACGATTTGGTCAAGAACTTGTGCAGAAGCATCTTGGATAGTAGCTTTACCTGTATGGAACAAGATTGTTTTAGCATACTCATTCAATTGTTTTTGAATAGTTTCAGTAACTTCTGGACAACCTTTGTTGCTAGCAGTACCTTTTACATCTGGGCAAAGATCATCTTTATCAAGAACGCCGTCTCCGTCTCTATCTTGGAAAGGACAACCGTTATTTTCTTTTGGACCTTTTTCATTAGGACATTTATCATCTTTATCAGCGATACCATCTCCGTCAGTATCAGGACAACCGTTAAATTCTTTAAGACCAGCTACTTCTGGGCAAGCATCGTCTTTGTCAAGAACGCCGTCTCCGTCAGTATCAGGACAACCTTTATTTTCTTTTGTTCCTTTTTCTTCTGGGCAAGCATCATCTTTATCAGGAATACCATCTCCGTCAGTATCAGGACAACCTTTGAATTCTTTTAAACCTTTAACATCTATACATTCGTCATCTTTATCATAAACTCCGTCTCCATCTGTATCTTTAGCTCCAAATTTGATAACGATACCAGCAGAATGTTGGAAATAGTCATTAGCATCAGATTTGAAAGCGTGGTGGTAACCTGTTTGGATATTCAAACCAATGTTATCATTAAGCCAGAAGTTAATACCTAAACCTCCTAATGCTTTGAAGTTATTAATATCTCCGATATTAGTGTAACCTCCACCAAGTTTTAAGTAAGGGTCAAACCAACCAGAGTTTTGTGTGAAAAGATTTCTTAAAGCATATTTTGCTTGTAAATTTACAGCCCAGAAAGCATTGTCTACATTAGAGTAGCTATTAGCGTCTCCTCCAACTACACCAAAACCTCTTTCAATTTTGTTTAGTGTTCCGTCAATCTCAGCAGAGAAACCAGCCCCGATGTAACGAGAAACAGACAATTTAGAAATAGCTGGCAAAATGTTGAAATCTTTTGTTCCAACAAAGTCTTTTAATCCATCTCCCAATTTATCAGGAGTTCTTAAATCAACAGCATTTACGCCGAAACCTATTGACCAAGGATTACTTTTGTCTTGCGCTTGTGCAGTCCAGAAAATAGAGGACAATGCAAGAGCTGCCAATGAAACCTTAATTTTTTTCATACGTCTTAATAATTTAAATTATTTAACTTTTAAAATTCGGTGCTAAGTTACTACTTTTTCTGCAGTGCTTAGCGATATAAAATGTTAATTATGTTAATTTTAACTTTTTTAATAATTTCTTTAGATTATATTCATTTCTTTTCCTACTTCGGTAAATGCTTTTATGGCTTTATCTAAGTGTTCTTGAGTATGTGCTGCAGACAGTTGCACTCGGATACGTGCTTTCCCTTTCGGAACAACAGGATAGAAAAATCCTGTTACATAAATACCTCTTTCTAAGAGCTTTTCAGCCATTTGCTGTGCTGTTTTTGCATCATATAACATAACAGGAACAATGGCACTTTCTCCGTCAATGATGTCAAAACCTGCTTTTTTTATTCCTGCTTTAAAGTATTGAGTGTTCCATTTGACTTTTTCACGGAGTTCATTGTCATTTGAAAGCAAATCAAAAACTTTAATAGAAGCGCCTACAATTGCGGGCATTAATGAGTTAGAGAATAAATATGGTCTAGAACGTTGTCTTAACATTTCGATAATTTCCTTTTTCCCAGTAGTATACCCCCCCATTGCTCCTCCAAGAGCTTTACCTAATGTTCCTGTAATGATATCTACGCGTCCTAAAACTCCTTTTTCTTCAAGAGTTCCTTTGCCTGTGTATCCTATGAAACCAGCAGCGTGGCACTCATCAACCATTACTAAAGCATCATATTTTTCAGCTAAATCACATATTTTGTCTAATGGAGCAACTAAACCATCCATAGAAAAAACTCCATCAGTTACGATGATTTTGAATCTTGCGCCTTCTTCATTAGCTTGTTTTAGTTTATTTTCTAAGTCTGCCATATCACCATTTTCATAGCGATAACGTTTTGATTTACAGAGTCTAACACCGTCAATAATAGAAGCGTGATTCAAAGAGTCTGAAATAATTGCGTCTTCAGTAGAAAATAAAGGCTCAAAAACACCTCCATTGGCATCAAAAGCAGCTGCGTATAGAATTGTATCTTCTGTTCCGTAGAAATCTGCTATTTTTTGCTCTAATTTTTTATGTATATCTTGTGTGCCACAAATAAAACGGACAGAAGACATTCCAAAACCGTGAGTGTCAAGCGTTTCTTTCGCAGCCTTAATTACTTCTGGATGAGAAGAAAGGCCTAAGTAATTATTTGCACAGAAATTGATTACTTTTTCTCCTGTATTCAATTGAATATCCGCGCTTTGCGGAGATGTAATTATCCTTTCTTTTTTGAATAAGCCGGCTTCTTTTATTTCTGCTAGCTCATTTTCTAAGTGTTGTTTTATTTTTCCGTACATAGTTTTTTTGCTTTTTAAAAGTCACGCAAAGTTAATAAATATTGAGTGATTGAACAAAGAAAAAATTAAAAAAAATATAAAAAAATGAAAATATTTAGCACTTTATTATAAATAGTTTTAGATAAAGTCATTTAAACTATCTTGTAATTCTTGGAAAGCTAACATAAGTTTTTGTTTTTGAGCCTCTTCTATACATTCTGTTTCTAAAAGTTTAGAAAAAATTTCTTGAGGACGTAGTTCTGTCAGAGAAATATTTTCTTCAAATAATTGAGAAGAACTTTGTAAACGATCATTGAATTGCATACGAGTTTTTACAATTTCATAATTTGGAATAGAAAAATTGTTAATCAAGAAATTGAAATCTTCTTCTATTTTTACGGAATAAAAAGGCTCAATAAGTTGTAATTCAATTAGGTTCGTAAGTATTGAAGTATCTCTTAAAGCATTTAATTTTATTGAAATTTCAGATAAATTTCCTTCTATTTTTATTAGTTTTCTAAATGAAGGAATAGGAATACTTTCTGGCTCAAATCCTTTTTCTGTATCAAGTAAAAGAATTCTTTTTTGGTCTTTTCTTTCACTAAAAGATAAAGGAATGGGTGAGCCACTATAAAAAGTAGGAATATTTGAATGCACTCGTTGAGGCTTATGAATATGTCCTAAGGCAATGTATTGAAACCCTCCAAGCCGTTGAGTATCAAACCGAGCTTCATTCCCAACTTGTATTTCACGCTCACTATCTGAGGTAGAAATTTCGCCTGTGGCAAATAAATGCCCCATAGCAATAGCAGGAATATTAGGGTAATGCTCACTACAATAGTCTTTTGCATTGTTAAAAATTTGCGCCATTCCGTCTTGGATAGCTAACAAACGGTCTTCATAAGAAATACCATCAGATATGCGACGTAATTCACTATCACGCAGAAAGGGAATAGCTGCTATAATAACTTGAGGTTCAGTATTTTCTGGAAAAGCAAAAATACAATCTGAAATATTTTCGGGTAGATTTCCTACGATAGAAATATGTAATTGTTCTAAAATTTCTCTTGGAGCATTGAGTACAGAAGGAGAATCGTGGTTGCCTCCTGTTATAATAATTCTGCAGTTTAACTGATGGAGTTTTACCAAAGTAGAGTAAAATTGCCTACGAGCCTCAGAAGAAGGATTAGCCAAATCAAACACATCTCCTGATACAAGAATTACATCTATTTTTTTTTCTTTAACAAGAGAAATAAGCCAATTTATAAATAAATCAAAGTCTTGAGCTAAATCATATTTATGTAATTTTTTGCCAATATGCCAATCTGCCGTATGAAGTATTTTCATTGAAAGTAAAATTTAAAGCAAAAATACAAAAAAACTCATTATTTTCTATTTTTAGATAAAAATAATGAGTTTATAAAGT
>CALFOY010000379.1 GCA_937919265.1 uncultured Capnocytophaga sp.
CGAGATCTAGTACGGTCTCGTGGGCTCGGAGATGTGTATAAGAGACAGATATTCATCATTTTAACCTAATTAATACGACAATTAAGGATACTCTATTCTTTAGGACAGAATTTAAAGGAGGTCAAAAATCACAAGATAATTATGTATTGAATTTTTATCATACAATTAATGAGAAAAGACAATCTGTCATAGGGTTAAAAAAATCTAGTATTTTCTTTAAAGATAATGAATGGATTGTAGATAATAATCAAAATAATAAGTTAATATTTGATAAAAATTTAGATTCTATTTATATTAAAAACTTTAGTATTAATCACCAAGATGAATCCATTTCATTAAATGGAAGAATAGCCAAAAATTCATATAAAGATGTTCATTTAGTTTTTGATAAAGTAGAACTATATAAAATAACTCCTGATATTCAGGGTCTTAATTTAGATGGTAATCTCAATGGACATTTGTCTCTCATTCAAAGGAAAAATAAATATTATCCATCTTCTAACCTTATTATAAAGAAATTTGCTCTTAACAAGTATGATATGGGTGACCTTGAATTAGGAATAGAAGGTAATGAAGATTTAACGGAATTTAAGACCAATTTACAGTTTATAAATGGCTTAGGAGAAGGTTTTAGAACTATAGGGGATATTGCTATTCGTAATGGGCAAACTTTTTTAGAACTTGACACAAGCCTTAAAGAATTGAATTTAATGCCTTTCTCGCCTCTTGCAGATGGGATTTTGTCTAATATACGAGGAAATATAACAGGAGCAGCACATATCTCTGGTACAATAAATAAACCAAAGGTAGAAGGAAATTTTTATTTAAATAAAGCAGGAATGGCTATTCCGTATCTTAATGTAGATACAGATTTTGCATCAAATTCAGAAATTATTTTGAATGGTAATGATTTTATTTTCAATAACATAACATTAACAGATGTTGTGTATAAAACTCAAGCTGTTCTTGGAGGAAAAATTTATCATAAAAGGTTGACAGATTGGTTTTTAGACATTAGTATAGATACAAAAAATAGACGGTTTTTAGCTTTAAATACCCAAGCTAAAGATAATGATTTGTTCTATGGTACAGGATTTATTAACGGGAAAGCTACTCTTAAAGGGAGTGTAGATGACATTACTATAGGAGTAAAAGCTGTTACTGGTGATGGGACAAAATTTAAAATTCCTCTGAGTGATACCCAAACTGTGGGAGATGATTCTTTTATTATTTTCAAATCAAAGGAAAAAGCTGAAAATAAACAACTTGAAGAAATAACCTACCAAGGTATAAAAATGAACTTCGACTTGGATATTTTACCTTCAGCAGAAGTAGAAATTATTATTGACCCTAAGAATAATAGTAATTTGATAGGAAGTGGAGCTGGTACTATTTTAATGGAAATAGATACTAATGGACAGTTTAATATGTGGGGGGACTTTTTGACAACGTCAGGTGAATATAATTTTAAATATGGAGGGTTGATAGATAAAAAATTCAAAGTTTTGCCAGGAGGTTCTATTACTTGGAATGGTGCACCAATGAGCGCAACACTTGATAATTTGAAAGCAGCTTATACTCTATATGCTAATCCTTCTATATTGTTAGAATCTACACAATATAATAGAAAGATTCAAACACAGGTTGTTATTAGTCTTGAAGGAGATTTGTCGCATCCACAAACAGTTTTTGATATTAAGTTTCCAGATAGCAATCCAGGTTTGATTTCAGAAATGAATTACCGTTTGGAGGATACAGATAAAAAACAGTTGCAAGCTTTTGCTTTATTGGCACAAGGTAATTTTTTAAGTGATGCAACAGCGGGAGATAAAGTATTGTCTTACAATATGATGGAAACAGCTACTGGTATTTTTAATCAGCTTTTGGCTAGTGAAGATGATAAACTGAACTTGGGGATAAGCTATGAGGCTGGGGCTACTAATCCTAACCAAGCTTATACAAGTTCAGATCGTTTAGGGCTTACTTTTTCAACAGATATAACAGATAGAATTCTTTTCAATGGAAAATTTAAATTTCCAATAGGAGGAGTTACTCAAACAGCTGTTTCTGGTGATTTTGAGTTTCAATTTTTATTAAATAAAGAAAGAACATTGAGTGCTAAAATTTTTAACAGAGAAAATGAATTTCAACAGTATTTATTAGATAAAATTGATTATACACAAGGGATAGGTTTGTCTTATAAGGTTGATTTTGACACTTTTAGACAATTATGGCAAGGTATTTTCAGAAAAAATAAAGAAGACGAAGAGGAAAAAGAACGTAAAGAATGAATTATTCACAAATAAAAAAAATATTTCATCAACAATTAAAAGAAATTTATATTGAAAATGAGATAGATAGCTTGTTTTTTATTGCTTTAGAATACGTAACAAGTATATCCAAAATAGAATATATTTTACAAAAAGAAGAAGAAATTTCCGAAGAAAAATTAATAGAACTTAAATTTATTTTAGAAGAATTAACAAAAAATAAACCTATTCAATATATTACTAAAAATGCTTATTTTTATGGATTGAATTTCTATGTAAATGACAAAGTACTAATTCCTAGACAAGAAACAAATGAGCTTGTAGATTGGGTGCTTATGAGTGTAACTCACTCAAAACCAATCAAAATATTGGATATAGGAACAGGTAGTGGATGTATAGCTATTACTTTGAAAAAAAATCTACCTTTATCAGAAGTCTTTGCGATTGATATTTCTAATGAGGCAATTCAAGTAGCTCAAAAAAATGCGAATAATAATCAGGTTGAAATTAATTTTTTACAAAAAAACATATTAGAAATCAATGATTTAAAAAGTAATTTTGATATTATTATATCTAATCCTCCTTATGTTCGAGAGTTAGAAAAACTTGAAATGGCTCCTAATGTGTTAGATAATGAACCTCATTTAGCTCTTTTTGTTCCAGATAATAATCCTTTATTGTTTTATGAAAAAATAACAGAAATAGCACTGAAAAATTTAACAGAAGATGGAATGTTATTTTTTGAAATTAATCAATATCTATCAGCAGAAACAAAAAAAATGATTGAAAATAAAGGTTTTAAAAATGTAACCCTAAGAAAAGATTTACAAGAAAATTATAGAATGATATTAGCAAAAAAATAGAATAATAGTTAATGCAATATTGTATGTGTTAAATTTTTAACTCTTTATGTTTAATGATAAATGAAAAAATACTATCTGTTGAGGTTCAGAAGTTTATAAATGATAATCAAAATTCAGATATTACAAAAATAATCTTAAAAAAATCTCCTTTTCAAGGAATAACATCTTCTGAATTAGCTTCACAAATAGAGGGTAAATATAAGAGCAAGAGTAAGTTACCAACTTGGTATGCTACTGAAAATATATTATTTCCATCAAAACTTTCTTTAGAACAAGCCTCTTCAGAACAGACTGCAAAGTATAAATCTTCTTTGGTAGAAGGAAATTTGTTAGATGCAACAGGAGGTTTTGGAGTAGATGATTTTTATTTTGCAAATACTTGTAAAAGTGTGATACATTGTGAATTACAGGAAGAATTATCTGAAATAGTAGCTCATAATTCTGAAGTTTTTAAAAAGGAAAATATTTTTTGTATCAATCAAAATTCATTTGAATATTTAAAAAATAATAATTCTTTTTTTGATGTTATTTATATTGACCCAGCAAGGAGAAATAATAATAAAGATAAAGTTTTTCTTTTAAAAGATTGTGAACCAGATGTTCCCTTATCTTTGGATTTTTTATGGAATTATACACATACAATTTTGTTAAAAGTTTCTCCAATGTTGGATATTTCTACAGCGATAAGGGAACTTTCATTTGTTAAAGAAATACATATTGTTGCAATTAATAATGAAGTAAAAGAATTGTTATTTTTGCTCAAAAAAAATGATATAATAGAAGATATT
>CALFOY010000380.1 GCA_937919265.1 uncultured Capnocytophaga sp.
ATAGCAGATAGCTCATACAACCATCTTGTCCGCCATAGAAAGTGATAACCACTTTGTTATTAGGTAATGTTTTCAGCTCTATATTAGCATCGTAGATTTCGTCGTCCATAGGTATAGACGCCAAAGCCTTCCCTTGCAGGTCATACACCCATACGGTGATGTGCTGGGTATCGTGGCGCTGGGCAAGCCAAATTTGCTGGCGTTCTATCGCTAATAAAGCCCCCACAATAGGTTTGTTTATTTCCCAAAGCAGTTCTTTTTCAAAAGTGTAGAGCGAAAATCCTTCTGACTCATTGCATACGCCTATTTGCTGATGTTCATAGTTGATAGCAAAGATGTCTTTTCTTTTTGAGAACTGAAACGCCTCAGGTAACAAAGGGTTTGTTAAGGTTTCTGTGTATTTTTCAATGAGCATAACCGTAATTAATCATTAATAATTAATAATTAACCATTATCCTTTCAGCCAATCATAACCTTTAGCTTCCAATTCTAAGGCGAGGTTTTTGTCGCCTGTTTTTACGATTTTACCATCGGAAAGCACGTGAACATAATCGGGGACGATGTAGTCTAAGAGGCGTTGGTAGTGAGTGATAACAAGAACGGCATTGTTTTCGTTTTTGAGTTTGTTCACGCCATTAGCTACAATACGTAGGGCATCGATGTCGAGACCAGAGTCTGTCTCATCGAGGATAGCGACTTTGGGCTCGAGCATTGCCATTTGGAAGATTTCGTTGCGTTTCTTCTCACCACCCGAGAATCCTTGGTTGAGGGAGCGAGAGAGGAAATCGGGGTTTATTTCTAAAAGGGCTGCTTTTTCACGTATTTTTTTGAGGAGTTCGGCAGCAGGCATATCGGGGAGTCCTTTTGCTTTGCGACTCTCGTTGATAGCTGTTTTGATGAAGTTAGTTACAGATATACCAGGGATTTCCACGGGGTATTGGAAGGACATAAAGATACCTTTGTGAGCGCGCTCTTCGGGGGCATCTTCTAACAGACTTTCGCCTTCTAAGAGGATATCACCCTCGGTTACCTCGAAGTTCTCGTTGCCTGCAATTACCGAAGATAGGGTCGATTTCCCAGCTCCGTTAGGTCCCATAATGGCGTGTACTTCACCTGCTTTTATTTCTAAGTCAATCCCCTTGAGGATTTCTTTGCCGTCCACACCAGCGTGGAGATTTTTTATTATTAACATGCTTGATGATTTTATAATTTATTATACTTTCTGATTTATTTCATCTCTTCAAAAATAGCACTATACACCATATCAATGTCTTCTGACAAGCCCCATTCCATTTTATCTTTTGCTATTTGCAGTTCTTCATAAGTAAGCCGCCTGCCTAATTTCTCTTCTGCCCAATGTTGTACATCGGCTACTGTTATGACAAATAATATTTCCTCTTCTTCCATAGTTCTATTTCAAGGTGCAAAGATACATCATTTCTTTTTGTATTCCAAGAAAAAGACGATTTTATCTTTTATAAGAATTAGTACTAACAACTGGCTATTAACCTTTAACAACTATCATTTATTCCACACTATATCATTTGAAAACTCTGCTGATAAAATTGGGTTACCCTTGATAATCCAGTACTTGAACCCTAAAAATTCTTCCTTTATTGATAGAAGTTCCCTTATTACTTGTTTGGTTTCTGAGGTGGGTGCAGAGAGATAATCATTAACAGCTTTTTCAAAATTATTCATTTTTGAGAGAA
>CALFOY010000381.1 GCA_937919265.1 uncultured Capnocytophaga sp.
AAAAATATCTAAGTAACAAAAAATATAATGAAATTATTAGAAGGAAAAGTAGCCATTATTACAGGTGGAAGTAGAGGTATTGGGCGAGGCATTGCCAAAATATTCGCACAACAAGGAGCCAATGTAGCTTTTACATATAGCTCATCTGTTACAGAAGCTAATCAATTGGAAGAAGAACTTAAAACTTTTGGTGTTAAAGTTAAAGGTTATCAAAGTAATGCAGCTGATTTTAATCAATGTGAGCAATTGGTAGAAGAAGTTGTAAAAGATTTTGGAACAGTTGATATTTTGATTAATAATGCAGGTATTACAAAAGATACTTTACTTATGCGTATGAGCGAGGAGGATTTTGATAAAGTTATTCAAGTTAATTTGAAATCTGTTTTCAATATGACCAAAGCTGCTCAAAAAATAATGTTAAAGCAACGTAAAGGAAGTATTATCAATATTAGTAGTGTAGTTGGTGTTCAAGGAAACGCAGGACAGGCAAATTATGCAGCTTCAAAAGCTGGTATTTTAGGCTTTACAAAGTCTATAGCATTAGAAATGGGTTCTCGAAATATTCGTTGTAATGCTATTGCTCCTGGCTTCATTGAAACAGAGATGACAGCAGCTTTAAAACCAGAGATAGTAGAAGGCTGGCGCAATGCTATTCCTCTAAAAAGAGGAGGACAACCTGAAGATGTAGCTAATGCTTGTGTATTCTTAGCTTCAGATTTAAGTTCTTATATTACAGGGCAAGTACTTCGTGTAGATGGAGGTATGATAACAGCTTAATTAAGTTTTTAATAAATTTTAAAAAAATTGAAGGCTTTTATTGATTATTTACAAATAGAAAAAAAATATTCATCTCATACAATAACAGCTTATATTTCTGATATAGAAGAATTTAAGAGTTTTTTAGAAGAGAGAGATAGCTCCATAAAGCTCTCAAAGGTTAATTATCCTTTGGTTCGTAGCTGGATAGTTTTTCTAGTTGAAAATAAAATTTCTAATCGAACAATTAATAGAAAAATAGCTTCTTTAAAGGCTTATTATTTATTTTTAGTTCGTTCTTTGGAGATTGATAAAAGTCCATTTTTACAACATACTTCTTTAAAAGTTGAAAAGAAAATTTCACTTCCTTTTTCTAAAAAAGAAATAGAAAAAGTATTTGAACAGAATAGTTTTCAAGAAGATTCTTTTATTTCTTTTAGGGATAAATCTATAATTGAACTTTTTTATGCAACTGGTATTCGTAGAGCAGAGCTTATTAATTTGAAAATTTCGGATTTTGATTTTTCTCAAAAAATAGTTAAGGTTCTAGGAAAAAGAAATAAAGAACGAATAATACCATTGATAAATAGTGTTATAGAAACTATAAAAAAATATATAGAATTACGAAAGAATGTTCAAACAGAAGAAAATTTTTTATTTTTAACTGAAAAAGGAAAGAAAATTTATCCAAAACTTGTGTATAACATAATTAATTCGTATTTTAGCAGTGTCTCCTCAAAAGAGAAAAAAAGCCCACACGTATTGAGGCATTCATTTGCTACTCATTTGTTAGATAATGGAGCTGACCTTAATGCTGTTAAAGAATTATTAGGACACGCAGGGTTGGCTGCTACTCAGGTTTATACGCATAGTAGTTTGAATGAGCTTAAAAATCAATATAAAATAGCGCATCCTCGTATGCAAAAAAATAATAACTAATTTCAAAATTTTTCGCTATGAAAGTAAATTACAACGTAGTAGGCTTTACAGCCGATCAAAAATTGGTTGATTTTATTCAGAAAAAAATGGATAAGCTAGACCTTTTCTATGATAAAGTAATTGATGCAGATGTGTATCTCAAATTGGAAAACACAAATGCTAAAGAAAACAAAATTATAGAAATAAAGGTAAATGTTCCGGGAGATAATTTTGTTGTAAAAAAACAATGTAAAACTTTTGAAGAAGCTATGGATTTGAGTGTTAATCCAATTGAACGCTTTTTGAAAAAATATAAAGAAACAAGATAATTTATTGTGAAATAAAAATACTGATAATAAGTTCAATATGCTTATTGTCAGTATTTTAATTTTTATATTTTGATAGAAATAGAACGAAAATTTTTAGTAAAAAATTTAGATTTTATAAAAGAATCTTACAAACATACAAGAATAGTACAAGGATTCTTGAATACAGACCCTTACAGAACAGTTCGTATTCGGGTAAAAGGAGATAAAGGCTTTATTACCGTAAAAGGGATTGGAAATCAGTCTGGTACAAGTAGGTTTGAATGGGAAAAAGAAATTCCTTTATCTGAAGCAGAAGCCTTGCTTCAACTTTGTGAGCCTTTTCCTATTGATAAAATCCGTTATGAAGTAAAGTTTAAAAACTTTCTTTATGAGATAGATGTTTTTTCTGGTGAAAATGAAGGCCTTATTTTAGCTGAAATAGAATTGAATTCTGAGAATCAGTATTTTGAAAAACCTTCTTGGATAGGAGAGGAGGTAACAGGACAAAAAGAATATTATAATAGTTATTTGTCTAAATATCCATTAAAAAAAAGTAACTGACAAATTGTCATTTTTTTATAAATGGCATAATTTCTGTAAGCTATTAGCAAAATAAATTGTAAAAAATATAACAATGAGTGTAAAATTAAAACCATTAGCAGATAGAGTGCTTATTGAACCAGCACCAGCAGAAACTACAACCGCATCAGGAATTATTATCCCTGATACCGCACAAGAAAAACCTCAAAAAGGAACTGTTGTTGCCGTAGGTGCAGGTACAAAAGAAAATCCTATAACTGTAAAAGTAGGAGATGTTGTTCTTTATGGAAAATATTCAGGAACAGAGCTAAAACTAGAAGGAAAATCTTATCTAATAATGAGAGAAAATGATTTATTAGGTATTCTAAGCTAAAATAAAAATGTTCTACACTTTAAATTTAAATGCAAAACTTCGTCCTTTTGATAGGCACGATTTGGAAGATTTAATTGATAAATTTTTATCAGAAGAAGGCTTAGGAGCTACCTCAGGAGGAGGTTCTTTAATAGCTGAAAATGGCGAAGTTGAAAATTGTGATATTGAAATAGAATTGGATAAACCAGAGGAACTACAAAAAGTAATTCAAAAAATTGAAGAAATAGGAGTTCCAAAAGGTTCTAAATTACATAATGAAAATTTCTCACAAGAAATAGGAACTCTCGAAGGTTTGGCTATTTACATAAATGGGACAGATTTACCCAAAGAAGTTTATGAAACTTGTGATGTTAATGTAATTTATGAAACAATAAGTAATATTTTGGAAGATATTCAAGTTCTTACTTCTTATTATGAAGGGAATACTGAAACGGCTTTATATTTCTATTTCAAAGGAAGTTTTACAGAGGCCAATGAACGAATAAAGGACTTTGTAGCCTCTTATCCGCTTTGTGAAAAATGTAGAATTGTTCAAATAGCTTAATAAAACTATTTTATAAATCATATAAAAAATAAATTAAAATTAAAAATAGATTTTTATCTATCTAAAATTTAAACAAAAATGGCAAAAGAAATTAAATTTGATATTGAAGCTCGTGATGGCTTAAAAAGAGGAGTTGACGCTCTTGCAAATGCAGTAAAAGTAACTTTAGGTCCAAAAGGACGAAATGTTATTATTAGTAAATCTTTTGGAGCTCCTACCGTTACAAAAGACGGTGTGAGTGTAGCAAAAGAAATTGAATTACAAGATCCTCTTGAAAATATGGGAGCTCAAATGGTTAAAGAAGTAGCTTCTAAAACCAATGACCTAGCAGGAGACGGAACAACTACAGCAACTGTTCTTGCGCAAGCTATTGTAAGAGAAGGACTTAAAAACGTAGCAGCAGGAGCAAATCCTATGGATTTAAAAAGAGGAATTGACAAAGCTGTAAAAGCTGTTGTTACAGAATTAGGAAAACAAAGCCAAAAAGTAGGAGATTCTATTGATAAAATCCGTCAGGTAGCAGCTATTTCTGCTAATAATGATGATACTGTAGGTGAGCTTATTGCAGATGCATTCAAAAAAGTAGGTAAAGAAGGAGTTATCACTGTTGAAGAAGCAAAAGGAACAGATACTTATGTAGATATTGTAGAAGGTATGCAATTTGACAGAGGATATCTTTCTCCATATTTTGTTACAAACTCTGAAAAAATGATAGCAGAGCTTGATAATCCTTTCATTTTATTGTATGATAAAAAAATCTCTACAATGAAAGATTTACTTCCTGTTCTTGAGCCTGTTGCTCAATCAGGAAAATCTTTGCTTATCATAGCAGAAGATATTGACGGAGAAGCTTTAGCTACTTTAGTTGTTAATAAACTTCGTGGAGCATTACGTATTGCAGCTGTAAAAGCACCTGGTTTTGGTGACAGACGCAAAGCTATGCTTGAAGATATTGCCATTTTGACAGGAGGAACAGTTATTGCAGAAGAAAGAGGCTATACACTTGAAAATGCAACTATTGATATGCTTGGTCGTGCAGAACGTATAGCTATTGATAAAGATAATACTACTATTGTAAATGGAGCAGGAAGTAGTGAAAATATTAAAGCTCGTGTAGGACAAATTAAAGCTCAATTAGAAGTAACTACTTCTGATTATGATAAAGAAAAACTTCAAGAACGTTTAGCTAAATTGGCTGGCGGAGTAGCTGTTCTTTATGTAGGAGCTCCTTCAGAAGTAGAAATGAAAGAGAAAAAAGACCGTGTGGATGATGCTCTTCATGCAACTCGTGCAGCGGTTGAAGAAGGTATTGTTGCTGGTGGAGGTGTAGCCCTTTTACGTGCTAAAAGTGTGTTAGCTAAGGTTAAAGCGGTTAACAGTGATGAAGCAACAGGTATTCAAATTGTAGCTAAAGCCCTTGAAGCTCCTCTTCGTACTATAGTTGAAAATGCTGGTGGAGAAGGTTCTGTTGTTGTTGCAAAAGTATTAGAAAGCCGTAGTTCTACTGGGTATAATGCTAAAAATGAGCAATATGTAGATATGTTCCGTGCAGGAATTATAGATCCTAAAAAAGTAACTCGTGTAGCTCTTGAAAATGCTGCATCTGTTTCAGGAATGATACTTACTACAGAATGTGCTTTAATTGATATTAAAGAAGATACACCTGCTATGCCTCCAATGGGCGGTGGTATGCCAGGAATGATGTAGGATAAGTTCTCTCTCTATACTTATTTAAATATTACATTTTTTAAACCTATCAGATTTTTTTCTGGTAGGTTTTTTGTTAAAAAAAATATTTGAAAATTAATAAAATTAATTAAAGTTACAAATAATTTTGTAACTTTGCCTTATGAATAAAAAAATTCGGATATATACTATTTTACTTTCGCTTATGGTATGTTATAATGCCATAAGAGGAAGTGTTTTTTTTATATCGTATATGTTGGATTCTCAGAAATTTATAGAAAATTATTGTCAAAATAAAAAAAATAATACACATTGTAAAGGAATGTGTAAATTAGCTGAAGTTTCTCTTGAAAATTCAACAGAATCCCGCGCAATCTTCGAGGGGATATCGATGATTTTCAGGACGATGAATGCCGTCAGACAGATAAAGAAGCTGTTGATAAAGA
>CALFOY010000382.1 GCA_937919265.1 uncultured Capnocytophaga sp.
CGTCGGCAGCTCAGATGTGTATAAGAGACAGCAATATAATTACTTGATTTAAAATAGATTATCCTAAACTAAAATAACCCTTTCAAAGAATCTAACCCTTTTTGGAGGTTATCAGAAATAGAATCTGATATGTCTGAAAATGCTTTTTTAGCTTCTTCAAACTTATCTTCTGAAATATTTTTAAGCGATTCAAACTTATCTGTAAGCTCAGATTTTGTTTCCAAAAGTTTATTTAATTGCTCTTGTGCTTTTTCTTTTAGATCTCCTGTTTTAGAGTCCAATTCTCCAGTTAAGGTATTAATTTTTTCTGTCAATGCACTTATTTGTTCTTGTGCTTCTGTTAAAAATTGATTTTTATCCATCTTATAATTATTTAGGTAAATTAATTACTTTTTCAAAAAAATGATACTATAAAGATACTATTCCCTCTATTTCTCCTGCTTTCTTATAAAAATGAATAACATCATCAGGAGTTTGTAGCATTATTCGTACGGAATAACTCGTAAACTTACCTTTTGAAGATTCTTTTTCTGTTATTTTAGCATCTTTCCCTTCAAATACTTGATATAATTGCTTTGCTTTTTCTTCATTGGAAGGCAATATAAATTTATACAAATATTCTGTGGGGAAAATAGTAGTATTTATAAGTTCATTCTTTAATTTTTCGTAAAATTTTTCTACTTCTTGATTACACATTGTTAACTAATTTTAAAATAAATTGATTGTTTGTCTGATGGTTACAAGTCTTTGCATAAGTCCTTCTAATAAATCTAAATGCAACATATTAGCACCATCACTTTTAGCATTAGCAGGGTCAAAGTGAGTTTCGATAAAAATACCATCAACATTATTGACTACTCCTGCACGCGCTATGGTTTCTATCATTTCAGGTCTTCCTCCTGTCACACCACTTGTTTGGTTGGGTTGTTGTAAAGAATGGGTTACATCTAACACTACTGGGGCATAGGCTTTCATGGTTGGAATACCTCGAAAATCCACTATCATATCTTGGTAGCCAAACATTGTTCCTCTATCTGTAATGATAGCTTGCTCATTCCCAGAATCTAATACTTTTTGTACAGCGTGTTTCATACTCTCAGGACTCATAAACTGTCCTTTTTTCAAATTCACAACTTTTCCTGTTTTAGCTGCTGCTACAACCAAATCTGTTTGGCGAACCAAGAAAGCGGGTATTTGTAATACATCTACATACTGAGCAGCCATTTCAGCATCAGTTATTTCGTGAATATCTGTTACCGTAGGGATGGCAAATGTTTGCGATACTTTTTTTAGAATTTTTAATGCTTTTTCATCTCCTATTCCTGTAAAAGAATCTATTCGGCTACGATTGGCTTTCTTAAAACTTCCTTTAAATATATAAGGAATTGAAAATCTATCTGTTATTTTTACAATTTTTTCAGCTATCCGAAGAGCCATATCTTCACCTTCAATAGCACAAGGTCCTGCCATTAGGAAAAAATTTCCTGAATTTGTGTGCTTTATTAGAGGAATTTTACTTATCTCCATTTTTTAAATTATTAGATATTATGAAATAACAAAAATGATGCCTAAATATAAACTGACACTTTGTCTTCTATGAAATTAATTTTCAATTTTATTTGAATAATATTCATAAATAGCCTCTTGTGAACGTATTTTTTCATCTTGCTGAGGTCTATATATATTATCCTGATTTTCAGTTATTAACCTAGCTTTAACGTTATCACTCCAAGCTATATGAAATGTATCCCAAAGTTGTTTCTTTATATTCTCATCATAAATAGGGCAACTCACTTCTACACGGTTATTGAGGTTTCGAGACATCCAATCTGCAGAAGAAATATAATATTGAGGGTTACCATCATTAGAAAAAATATACAACCTTGGATGTTCAAGATATTTATCAACGATACTAATTACTTCAATATTTTCACTAAGCTCCTTTATTTGAGGAATAAGACAACAGACTCCTCTTACTATCATTTGTATTTTCACACCTGCGCAACTTGCCTCATAGAGTTTATCTATCATTTCTTTATTGGTTATTCCATTCATTTTCAGTTTAATGAAAGATTTTTTACCTAATTTAGCATTTTCTATTTCTTTATCAATTAATTTTAGAAAAGAACTTTTTGTATAGTGCGGAGATACCAACAAATGATTATAATGATGAATACGATAAGGAGTTTCAAAAAAATCAAATACTCTATTTACCTCCTCTAAAATTTCCTGATGTGCAGTGAAAAGAGTATAGTCTGTATATATTTTAGCTGTTGTTTCATTAAAATTCCCTGTACTGATGAAACCATAATACTTGATATTTTGTCCCTCTTCTCGTTCGATAACACAAATTTTGCTATGAACTTTCAGCCCTCGAATACCAAAGATAAGCTGTACTCCTTCTGCTTGAAGTTGTTCTGCATATTCAATATTGGCAGCTTCATCAAACCTTGCTTGTAGTTCTATCTGTACTGTAACTTTTTTACCGTTTTTAACAGCATTGATAAGAGAATTTACAATTTGAGAATTTTTTGCCAATCGATAAATAGTTATTTTTATAGACTTAACTTTTGGGTCAAGAGCAGCTTCTCTTAAAAAACGAATGATATATGAAAACGAATGATATGGAGTATATTGTAAATAATCTTGTTGAGCTATTTGCTTAAGAATACTTCCTTCAAAACTAAAATTCTGTATAGGTAAAGGTTCAACAGGTAGATATTGAAGATCCTTCCTCCCCAAATTAGGAAATGACATATAATCTCTTCGATTATGATAACGCCCCCCTGGAATAATACTATCAGTTGAGTGAATATTCATTCTTTTCATTAGGAAAAGAAGCGTATCTTTCTCTATTTCAGCATCATAAACAAACCTTACGGGTTGCCCATCTCTCCTACTTGCTACACTATTTGATATTTTTTGAATAAAACTTTTTCCTAAATCGGGGTCAATATCTAATTCGGCATCACGAGTAATTTTTATCATATTTGCCGAAATATATTCATAATTAAAAATAGAAAATAATTTTGGCAAACAAAACCGAATAATATCATCTATCAGAATAATATAAATATTATCATTTATAGTAGGTAATTGAATAAATCTGTCTAATGTTTTAGGAATTTCAATAAGTGCATATTGTATCTTTTCTTTATATGCCATTGATGAGAAAAACTTATGAATTTCATTATGTTTTTTCTCCTCTTGCCGAAGAATCATTTTCACAGCCAAATAAGCCACATCATCTTTAAGGCTGGGAAGGACATCAAGGTCATTAAGAATTATTGTAAAAAGAGTTGGCTGTATCTTATCTATAAAGTATTGTTTTATATAATCAATATGCTCTGGAAGAATTTCTTTTTCATTAATAATAAAAATATTTTCTTCTTTGAGCTGTTGAAAAATAGCATCTAAAATACGTAGACTTTCCTTCTGAGATTCAATCACTTTATCAGTTATCGTCTCTAAAAGTTCTGTTGAATTGAACCCAAATACTTGGTAGTTATCTTCACCAGAATCTGCTATTCTTTTAATGGTCGCATAGCGAACTTTAAAAAATTCATCTAAATTATTGGAAAAAATACCCACAAAACGTAAGCGGTCAAGTAGCGGGACTCTTAAATCATTCGCTTCTTGCAAAACCCTCTCATTGAATGTCAGCCAACTGAGTTCTCTATTTATATATTTATTTTTCATAATTTTTATAATTTTATTTATAAAAATTAAAAATATAGTTGTGTGTTATATGTAAAAATCTGTATTCTTAATTTTAACATCTTTAGAATCCGAAACAATAACTATTCCTTTTTGTAATAATAAATTATTCGGAAAAGAAATTAACTCTCCTTCTGAGGTTCTTAACAGAGTATAAAATGATTTGATATCCAATATTTCTGCCTCAATCGGGCATTCCTTATCCAATATTCTTATCTTATCTCCTATTTTAAAAGGAAAAGAGAAAAAAACTATAATTCCTGCCGTAATATTACTTAAAATTGACCACTGAGCAAAGAAAGCCACCCCTATTACCGTTAAAACTGATGAAATAACTAAAAATAATTGGTCTTTTTTTACTCCCCAAATCGTAATAAGTGCTATTGCTCCTAAAACATAAATTAAAAAATCAATATAACGTTTAACTAAGTTTGTCCGACCTTGAGAAAAGCTAGATTTTCCTCCAAATTTCTCTATTATAGAATCTAAAAAATAACGGATTACAGCAAAAACAATTAAAGTGATAACTGTTGCTATAACCTCTGGATATTTATCAAAATTAACTAAAAAATCAATCATTTTTTTACTTTTTAAAGCATTTTTTCTATTTGTTCTAAAATATCAAAAGCTACTTCTGTTTTAGACTTCAATTCAAATTTTATTTCATAAAAATCAGAAGTAATAAAAGTAATTTTATTTGTATCTGTACCAAAACCCGCACCTTTGTCATTCAATGAATTAAGCACTATTGCATCTAAATTTTTCTTCTGAATTTTATGTTTTGCATTTTCTATTTCATTTTCAGTTTCTAAAGCAAAACCTATCAATTTTTGATGTTTTTTTATTGCTCCCAAAGATGCTAAAATATCTTTGTTTTTAACTAACTCTAAAGAGAATGTATCTTCTTTCTTCTTAATCTTTTGAGTTGCCTTTTCTTTCGGAGTATAATCGGCAACAGCAGCTGATAAAATAGCTACATCTACCTCATCAAAATACTGATGTACAGACGTATACATTTCTTCTGCACTTAATACAGAAATTACTTTTACTCCTTTATGAATATTTTTTTCTTTTGTTGGTCCTAAAACTAAAACTACTTCTGCACCCATTTGAGCAGCTACATTAGCTATTGCTATTCCCATTTTCCCTGAAGAAAAATTTCCTATAAAACGCACAGGGTCAATATTCTCATATGTTGGACCTGCTGTGATAAGTATTTTTTTTCCTTTAAAGCTATCCTTTTTATCAAAGAAAAAATCTTCTAATATATTTTTAATTTCCTCTGGTTCTGCCATTCTTCCCTCTCCAATGAGTCCACTAGCTAGCTCTCCAAAACCACTAGGAATAAGATGATTACCAAAAGAAATTAATGTATTTATATTCGTATGATTAGCTGTATGTTTATACATATCCAAATCCATCGCAGGAGCAAAAAAAACAGGGCATTTGGCAGAGAAATAAGTTGCCAAAAGCAAATTATCACATATTCCTGTTGCCATTTTGGCTATAGTATTCATTGTAGCAGGAGCAATAAGCATTACATCTGCCCAAAGGGCTAAATCTACATGGCTATTCCATTCATTATCAGACGAATAAAACCCTTCAAAAACTTTATTTTTTGAAACTACTGAAAGAGTAAGAGGCGTAACAAAGTTTTTAGCACTCTCCGTTATAATGACTTTAACGCTCGCCTGTTCTTTAACAAGCAAGCGTATAAGTTGAGGAATTTTGTAAGCAGCTATTCCGCCTGAAATTCCTATTAATATATTTTTCCCTTTAAGTGAAGGCATTATTTATTATTTTTCTTCATAATAGACTTCACCAGCAAGCCATTCTTTTACTGCAATTGCGTGAGGTTTAGGTAGTTTTTCATAAAACTTAGATACTTCTATTTGCTCTTTATTTTCAAAAACCTCTTCCAAGTTATCATTGTTAATTGCAAATTCTTCCAATTTATCAACCAATTCGTGTTTGATTTCAGAGTTAATTTGAGAAGCTCTTTTTGCTATGATAGAAATTGCTTCGTAGATATTTCCTGTTTGTGCGTCTATTTTATTTTTATCATAAGTAATAGTACTTTGAGGCGCATCTACTCTTTTTAAATTTAACATAATTATAATTCGCTTATTTTCTTATTAATATCGTTATATATTTTTTCTGCTTTATTTTTGTATTGTGAATCTGGGAAAGTTTTTATAAAATTTTCATATAAAGATTTAGCATCTTGAAAACGTTGTTTCTCTTTACTTTTCACACTATTTTTTGCTAATTCGTAAGCTGAGTGCAATCGATAATACATCGCTTCTTCTCTAAAAAGAGAACCAGGATTTTCTACTAAAAAGTTATCAAATGCTTTTATAGAAGCTTGGTAATCTCGTATTTTATCATATCCTTTTGCTATCTCAAAACTTTTTTGTTGAAGCTTTGTCAATAATTCAAGAACCATATTGTTTGCCTCTCTCATATATTCAGAATTAGGATAACGATCTATGAAAGATTGCAACTTATCTAACGCTTTATAAGTTTCTGTTTGTGTTAAACTATATTTTGGAGAATCAAAGAAATAACACTTCCCTTCAAGAAACATTGCTTCCTCTGCTTTTTGACTTTTAGGATAATTTTTCAAAAATTTCTCAAATTGATATGCTGCCAAATTATATTTTTTTCGCTGATAAAAACCATCTGCATACATAAAAACAATTCGCTCACCTTGTGGTTTCCCTAAATATCTAGGCACAATTTGTTCGAATAATCTTTCTGCACGAGAGTAGTCTTTCTCTTTATAGAGTTTTTCAGCTAATTGATATTTTACTGTACTATCGTCTGATTTTAAGGCTTTTTGATATTCTCCACAAGAAGAAAATAATAAAGTAAAAAAACCTAAAGCTAATATATGTATAGTTTTTGTATTCATCGGGCAAAGATAAGTATATTTTTTAATATGTGAAAAATAAAATTTGGAATTTTATTAACGTGAAAAATCTTTAAAATATTTTTCTAAAATTTTTACATAGTTATCAGAATTTAACTCTATAATTGGCTTATTCTTACCATCATAAATAAGTAAAGCAAAAGGTTTAGGCAATTTCTCTATTTCAACCAGCCAAGATACATTATTATTCGCTTGGTTATTATTTATTCGAACATTTCCTTCTTTTATAGAGAGAATAAGAAGTTCTGTTGTTGCTGGGCCATATTTTTTATAAATATAATTTTTTAAAGCCTTATAAGATTCTTTATCTATATTTTTACTACTTTTAGTACTATTTTCAAGGAAAGCAATCAGCCGTCCTTCTGATATTGTAAGACTATTATTAACCTGACTTTCAGGTAATATACTTTTCACATATGAGGGCTTACAAGCTATTAATAAAAAAAGAAATAAAAAGAGAATTTTTTTCATATAAAAAAGATTTTAAACGCAAAAGTAATATTATTTTTTGAAGAAATCTATTTTTTTAGCACTTTTTTAAAGAAAAAAGAGTAATTTTGCCATCAAAAATAATGTTATGGAAAAAATAGCTAGCTTTTGTATTGACCATCTTAAACTTCAAAGAGGAATCTACCTTTCTCGACGAGATGTTGTTGGTAATGAAGTTATTACTTCTTTTGATATTCGTATGAAACTTCCTTATAGAGAGCCTGTTTTAGGGAGTGCAGAAATACACACTATAGAACACCTTGCTGCCACTTGGCTACGAAATAGCGACTGGAAAGATAAAATTATTTATTGGGGACCAATGGGCTGTATGACAGGTAATTATCTTATTTTAGCTGGAGACTACACTTCTAAAGATATCGTACCTCTCATTACAGATTTATTCGAATATATGACAAATTTTGAAGGAGAAATTCCTGGTGCATCTGCCTTAGAATGTGGTAATTTTTACAACAACAATCTTCCTATGGCAAAATATGAGTCGAAAAAATATTTAGAAGAAGTTCTTTATCATTTAACAGATGAAAACTTAAATTATCCTTCATAAATAACTGATATAACGTATTTTAAAAATAAAATGAATGTAGTTAAAGCTAAAAAACACTTAGGACAACATTTCCTAACAGACCTTAATATTGCTAAACGAATAGCTGATACTTTATCTTTAATTGGCTATGAAAAAATATTAGAAATAGGCCCAGGAATGGGTGTTCTAACTCAATTTTTACTACAAAAAGATATTGAAACTTTTGTAATAGAAATAGATAAGGAATCTGTTATATACCTTGAATCTCATTTTCCTAAACTTGAAAAACACATTATTTCGGGAGATTTTTTAAAATACGATATTGTTCATTTTTTCTCAAATAAACCCTTTGCTATTATAGGTAATTTTCCTTATAATATTTCTTCTCAAATTATATTTAAATTATTAGAAATCAGAGAGTTTGTTCCTGAATTTTCAGGTATGTTTCAAAAAGAAGTTGCTGAACGAATTTGTGAAAAACCTGGCTCTAAAACCTATGGAATTCTTTCTGTACTAACTCAAGCTTTCTACGAGGCAGAATATCTTTTTTCTGTCTCTGAAAGCGTATTCAATCCTCCTCCAAAAGTAAAAAGTGGCGTACTTCGACTACAACGTAAAGAAAATTTTACGCTTCCTTGCGATGAAAAATTATTCTTTTCAATAGTTAAAAATGCCTTTGGACAACGTCGAAAAACATTACGTAACAGCTTGAAATCATTCTTGTTAGACAATGATGAATTAAAAAATCTTCCCATTTTTGACAAACGACCAGAACAACTATCCGTTGAAGAATTTATAGAAATAACTCAAATGATTAACTCATAATTTATAACGCACTGAAAACAAAAAAGTTCTAGGTAAAATGTATTTTATTCTCTCAGTAATCTGAATATCTGAAAAAGAATTATTTTCTTGTGTTTGTATGTCTAATAAATTATTAATGAGCAAGTTATACCCAAAAGAATTGTTTTTCTTCTGGAAATCCAACGAAAGATTTAACATATGAAAATCTTTTTGTGTGAATTTTTCATAATTTATTCTTGCATATTGATAATTCCCATTCACACTCCAAGAATTCCAAAAAGAATAATCTAGCCCGACTGAGAAAGAATCAGAATTCAAGTTACTATTAGTCAATATTTTATACTGAATAAATTCTTTATTATAAAATATATTTATATTTGGATTTTCCTTAAAAAAAGTTCTAAAACTTACACCTATATTTTGAGAAGTTTTAGTATTTTCAGAAGAAACAGAATTTATCAACTGCTTGTAGTTAAACCAATTAGCATTAAAATATACTTTATATTTAAATTTATTAATCTTTTGTTCTATATTTGTTCGAATATTCCAAGAAGTTTCAGGATTTTCCAACAATACGGGAAAAATATAGCGATTTGTGCCTTCAAAAATATAAGTATTACGTATTCCTTTTTCTTTTTTCAAAAAAGTAAAAGAAGTATTCATATTCACTCCCCTAAGTCTTCCCCAACGAGTGTAAGACATTGTAAATGAATGAAAAGACTCATTTTTTAACAAAGAATTCCCTTTAAAAATTGTTTGATAATCATCTAATGAGTAATTATTTATCAATAAATTTTCAGTAGGAAAATTATTTTTTAACGAATATTTTAAATTTATAGCTTCTGATTTGTTAAAATCATATTTACTATCCAAACTTGGCTCTAAAATAGAAATATTAAATGCACTTACATTAGATAATTGACTTGTTTTCAATGAATAATAATGAACATATAAGGAAAATTTTGTAATTAGCTTTTCTATCATAAAACGATAATCTACTCCTAAAAAAGCATCTGTTAATTGATATTTTAAATCATTTCCAAAATTAGCAAGTGTTAGGTCTTTTTCTTTCTGATTAGACAATAATTGTTTTTCTTTGATTTTCAAACTATTAAAAGCTAAATTACTACCTAAATTAATATAAAGATGATGAAATTTACTTACAATCCAATAATATTTAAAAAGAACATCTAACTTATTATTATTCAAATTCTTAATTTGTTTTAAATGATAAAAATCTTCATTTTCTAGCGGAATAAAAGAGAGTAAAAAAGGTTTATTATTTATCCATTGATTATCTATTGATTTTTTATCATAAATATGATTAATCATAAAAGTAGTTATATGATTATCAGTATAAGATTTATGCCATTCTATATATTGTTTTAACGAAATATTATCGGCTTCTTTAAAGGTTTTAAAAGTAGAATTTTCGGTATTATTAACTGACAATAAAGTGTTTTTCAGATGATTATTAGAAGCGTTCCATTGAGCATTATAGTACCATTTATTATCTTTATTGGGGTTATAATCTATTTTTATATTAAATATACCTAAAATATCTTTTTTATCTTCATCAGAACTACGATTTTCAAATAAATAAGAATTTGTTAAATATTCTATATTTGTAAGTTGCTTCTGATTAGCAAAAATATTAGAAAACAAACCAAAACCACTAATATTCATCTTATTAACAGAAGAAAAACCATAATTTAGTGCTAAAAAATTAGATTTATGTTCAGAAAACTCTTTATTTTCTAAGGAAAAAGACAATAAATTGGTATTTGGTTTAGCATTATTTGACGAAAAAGCACTAATTCCTCCTTGAAAACGTATCAAATCATCTAAAGAAAAAACAGATTTACCCAAATTATTAGCATCTGCAATGGTAGAAATATTTAAATCCGAGCTATAATAGAATAAAGAAGAATGCAAAAGGTAACTCTTTCTATAACCTACGCCCGCTTCAATATCTCCAAAAACAAACTTCTTTTTGTCTTCTTTTAGTTTTACATTCATAGCTAAATCTTCAGAAATGGAAACTTTTTTAAGAAAATCAACCTCGTTATAATTATCAATAACTTCTATTTTATCCAAAGCATCAGCAGGAATATTTTCAACAGCAAGTTTGCTACCTCCACCAAAAAATAATTTCCCTTCTATGAGCATTTGTGTTATTTTTTTTCCATTTACAAAGACAGAACCTTTTTTATCGACCTCCACTCCTGGCAGTTTTTCAAGAATTTCTTTCATTTTTCGTTCATTCCCTGATGAAAAAGCAGATATTTTATAAGTAATAGTATCTTGTTTTACAGAAATAGGAGCATAATTATGTGTAATAACTACTTCTTTAAGCTGTTCGCCTATTGCTTTTAGCTTAAAATGATATTCTTTCAATGTATTTTCTGAAGAAATTTCTATTTTTTGAGGAGCATAACCAATATAAGAAACAGAAATTGTATAATTAACCTCTTTTTCTAAATCTAAAACAAACCTTCCTTTATTGTCTGAAACAGCAAAACGAATAGCGCCTTTCCCGATAGGTTTTGCCAAAATATTAGCATTTTCTAACGGAGCTATACTATCTGATACAGAGCCTCTTAATTCTCGTTGAGAATAAGCATAAAAACAAAAAAAGAAAAAGAATAGAAATTTTAACATTTTTATCTTGTAATTCCCTCTGACATTAGTTTTTCATAGTCGTCTTCGGTGATAGTTTTATTTATTTTAGGAAATTTTATTTTAGGAGAATTGGGTAGTTTTTCTATTTTTTCAAGAACAAACATATCTTTAGAACCTTGTTTGCCAATAGAAAAAATAAGCCCTGGCAGTCCGTATTGTTTAGCAACTCCTCCTCTTATCGGAAAATCTGGGCAAAACCAAGCCTCCCATATTTCATACATTTGCATTTTTCTTATATGACTATAATACTGATAGTTACCAACAGCTTTATAGCAAGTATAGCCTTGTATTGATAGAGTTTCATCTGTTATTTCCCATTTTATACGATGTGAAGGATATTCTACAAATATCGTTTTGCCTTGTACTTCTGATTCTTGTATTACTTTACTTTTTGTATAATAATAAGAACTATTCCCGTTCCAATCTATTACCCCTTCTGGACGAAGATTTTTTAAAGAAGAAAAATATGCAATGGTATCATTGGTTAAAAGCTCGTATTTTAGATATTTTGTATTATTCATATCGTTTTGTAAGTTCTTTCTTACAAAAGGGTCTTTTGCTTTATCTATTTTTTCTTGGGTTAGCCCTGTTGTTTTTCCGTAAGTAATTCTATAATTTTGAGAAAATACAGAGAAAGAGGATAATAGTAGTAAATATAATAATTTCATTTTTTAATAATTTTAGAAACGAGGCATAAATGTTTATACCTCGTTTTTAATTAGTTACATTTGTCCTTGCTCACGCCAACTTTTATACATATTGTACTTTGCATTATAAGTTTCAGAATCGTAACATTCACCTCCCACCTCTTCCTCTGCCATTACGGCTCTAAATACAACATCTGAACAACTTTCTTTTTATGCCCCACTATAAGACATTTTTAATAACCCAAAAAGTGCTATTGTACAGAATAAAATTTTCTTCACAACGAATTCTTCATTATTATTTAGCACAAATATAAATAAGAAAAACCATTAAAGTCAAGTTTTTTAACACTCAAATATTTACAATTAATAAAAAATAACTTTAATTTCATTATTATTAACTCTGTCTCTTATACACATCTCCGAGCCCACGAGACCGTACTAGATCTCGT
>CALFOY010000383.1 GCA_937919265.1 uncultured Capnocytophaga sp.
ATTATTTTACTTAAAAAAACAAGTGTTTTTCAAAATTTAAATAAAATTTATTCAAAAAAAGAGGTTTAAAAGTTAAATATTTTTAAAGATATTTGTTGTTATAAAAAAATCATTTAACTTAGCCCCAAAATTGGAAATAATCATCTTTTATGAAAAAAATTTTATTTTTGTTATTGGCAAGTATTTTTGTAGTAAGTTGTAAAACTACAGGAACTGTTGCTGAAACAACCAAAGGAACTCGCAAAGCGAACAAAGTAATCAAAGGAGAATGGATTCTAAATTCCATCACTTACAACGAAAAAGGGAAGTATGATATTACTTTATTAAATGATACTTCTAAAGAATGTTTTGAAGGTAGCCGTTGGAAGTTTGTTCCAAATAACTATCGTGGTTATTACTCTATAACCAATACAAGTTGTGCTACTGGAAATCGTTATTTTATCTTTATGACACAAGAAGTTGATAAAACTTCTGGTTATTTTGATTTCTTATTGAAACCAACAAACGATAAATATCAGTCAGAAACTAATGCAGGAATTCGTTTGCATTTAGCTTATCTTTCTGAGACAGAAATGAGATGGGAGCAAACCGTTCGTGTAGATGGTAAACCTTTCGTAATTACTATGAATTTTACAAAATAATTAGAATAGAATGAATTTAGTTAAAAAATTTAGTATCTTTTTTATTGCAGCTTCTTTTTTATTTGCAAGTTGTGAAGCATATAATAACTCTAATAAAACTCAAAGAGCAGCCGTTATAGGTGGTGTTGCAGGAGGAATTTTAGGTGCTATTTTAGGAAATAATGTAGGTAGTGGAGGAAATAGCGAACTTGGCGCTGTATTAGGAACTGTTGTAGGTGGTGCAGCAGGGGCTATTATTGGAAATCAAATGGATAAACAAGCAAAACAAATCCAAGAAGAAATACCAGGAGCTGAAGTTAAACGTGTAGATGATGGTATCGTTGTTACTTTTGATGAAAATAGTGGTGTTACATTTGCTGTAAATAAAGCAATACTTACCGATGAAGCTAAAACACTTCTTAATAAATTGGTAAATATTTTAAGAGAATATCCTGATACTAATGTACTTATAGCAGGTCATACAGATAGTACAGGGAGTGATGCTTTAAATATGGCGCTTTCTGAAAAACGAGCAAAAGCTGTAACCGCTTATTTTGAAAATGCAGGCTTAGCAAGTTCTCGTTTTACTACAAAATGGTATGGAGAAACTCAACCTGCTTATGATAACTCAACACCGGAGGGTAGAGCTAAAAATAGACGTGTAAATATAGCTATTGTACCTAATGAAAAAATGAAAGAAGCAGCAAAACAACAAGCTGGACAATAAATCAACAAATTTATAAAGCAAAAAGAGTGTGGAATTTTCCACACTCTTTTTTATTTCACTTCATTTTTTAGCCATTCTTTAAAGTCTTTTTCTTCACTTGGATTAGGGAAAAACATTTGAATAGGTAGATAAAAAAGCTTTTCTCCTAATGACTGAGATAATCTAACAAAATCTTTTTCTGTGGTTAATATTCTTTTTTTTGTATTTAGAAATGCTATTTCGTTTTCAGAAAAATGATGGTGATCAGGGTGTTTAATATGTTCAAAATCAGCGTTTTGATGTTTTAAAAAATCAATCATAGGTTGTGGATTTGCTATTCCTGTAACTAAAACAAAAGGTTCGGATATCCAATTATTTAAGAGAATTTCGGCTTTCGAAGAGAAAACCTTTTCAGCGTATTGAATACTTGCAAAGGCTATTTTTTGCCCTGTGTGAGGCTTTAATTTTTGTATAATTTTTTGTTTTTCGTTATTTGAAATATTTATAGGGCATTTTGTAACTACAATATATTGAGTTTTATATGCACGTTGTTTTAAGTCTCGAAGTAGCCCAACAGGCAATAAAAAGTCATCAGTAAATAAATCATAATATGCCGTAAGGAGAATATTTGCTTTTGCTTGTATTTTTCTGTGTTGAAAAGCATCATCAAGAAGTATGACTTCAGGAGAATTATTAATTAATAAATTATCAACACCTTCAGTACGTTGCTCACATACAGCTACTTGTATATTGTTGAATTTTTTATAATATTGAAAAGGTTCATCACCCAGTGTAAGAGCAGAAGAATTTTTATCTGCTAATATAAATCCTTTTGTTTTACGTTTATAACCTCTACTTAGTACAGCTATTTTTTTAGTTTTACTTAGTGTCTGGATAAGATATTCAATCATTGGGGTTTTTCCTGTCCCTCCAACGCTTAAATTTCCTACACAAATAATTGGGAAATTATATTTTTTTGATTTTTTTATATTTTTATCATATAAAAAATGTCTTATATGTAAAATAATTCCATATAAAATGGCAAATGGGAATAATAAGAATCGTAATTTTTTCATTTTTGGAATAAAAAAAGCCTAAACTTTCGTAAAGGCTTTCTTTTTTTAGTGCTTTTATATTAATTTAGGATATTTAATAGGATTCGCCTCATTCATTATTGAATAAATTTTCTCAAAAATGTCTTCGGCATTTGGTTTAGAGAAATAATCTCCATCGGTAGCAAAAGCAGGTCGATGTGGCTGTGCGGTTAATGTTTGTGGTTTTCCGTCCAAATAACGATATGCATCTTGTTTCTCTAAAATTTCTTGAAGTAAATAAGCCGAAGCTCCTCCTGGAACATCTTCATCAATAATTAATAAATTATTTGTCTTTTTAATACTTTTCAGTACATCGTGATTAATGTCAAAAGGTAATAAAGACTGAGCGTCAATAACTTCTATACTGATATCTACTTTTTCAAGTTCTGCAGCTACTTGGTCTACAATACGAAGTGTAGAACCATAAGAAAGTACAGTAATATCTCGTCCTTCTCGGATAACTTCTACTACCCCTATTGGTGTTGTAAATTCACCTAAATTACTAGGTTTTCTTTCTTTCAATCGATATCCATTCAGACATTCAACAACAAGAGCTGGTTGGTCTCCTTTTAAAAGCGCATTATAGAAACCAGCTGCTTTGGTCATATTTCTAGGAACTAAAATATACATACCTCTTAATAAGTGTAGTAAAGCTCCCATAGGAGAACCTGCGTGCCATATTCCTTCTAAACGATGTCCACGAGTACGAACAATCAGAGGAGCTTTTTGATAACCACAAGTACGATAACGAAGAGTAGCTAAATCATCGCTCATAATTTGTACTCCATAAAGTATATAGTCTAAGTATTGAATTTCAGCAATAGGGCGTAATCCTCTCATTGCTAAACCTATACCTTGTCCTATGATGGTAGCTTCTCTGATTCCGACATCACTTACACGAATTTCTCCGTATTTTTCTTGTAAACCTTCAAGTCCTTGATTTACGTCGCCAATATTACCAGTATCTTCTCCGAAAGTAAGTACAGAAGGATAGTTCTCAAGTATTTTGTCAAAATTATCACGAATAATAATTCTTCCATCTACCATTTGTTCATCATCATAAGTAGGACGTATTTCCTCAAAATAAATAGGATTTTGCTCACTTTGGCTGTATAGATGAGAGCTATATTTATCTTGTAAAGTTTCTTGTTGTTTAGCTAACCAGCTTTTCAAATTATCAACAGCAGGTGCTTCATCAGTCACTATATAACGTAGGGCTTTACGAGCTACACTAATGATATCTTTATAATAAGGGTTATCTATTTCTGCTAAAGAGTCTTTCAATCGTGAAATATCTAAGCTATTGAAGCTAATTTTTTCAATTTCATATAAAAGATTAATAAGCTCTCGTTTAGCAGATTTTATTGGATTTTGGTACTCAGCCCAAGCTTTATCCTTACTATCTTTTACTAATTTTTTAGCTTCTTGTTCTAAAAGAGTAATTTCTTCTTCAGAGGCAATGTTAGCGTCTAAAAGCCAACGACGCATTTGCTCATTACAATCATATTCTTTTTCCCAAGCCAAACGCTCAGGAGATTTGTATCTTTCGTGAGAGCCAGATGTAGAATGCCCTTGAGGTTGAGTTAGTTCTGTAATATGTACTAAAACAGGAATATGTTGTTCACGAGCAAAAGCCTCAGCGCGAGCAAAAGTTTCTAATAATGAAGTATAATCCCAACCTTTTGCTTTTAATATTTCATAACCTTGCCCATTAGAATCTCTTTGGAAACCTTTTAAAACCTCTGAAATATTTTCTTTAGTTGTTTGGTATTTAGAAGGAACAGATATTCCGTATCCATCGTCCCAAACACACATAACTACAGGGACTTGTAAAACTCCCATAGCATTGATAGCTTCAAAGAAGAGCCCTTCGCTAGTACTAGCGTTGCCAATGGTTCCCCAAGCTATTTCATTTCCATTGTTAGAAAACTTTTCACTTCCTTTGATAGATAAATTTCGATAAATTTTGGAAGCCTGAGCAAGCCCTACTAATCGAGGCATTTGCCCTGCCGTTGGAGAAATATCACTGCTACTATTTTTCTGATTTACAATATTTTTCCATTCTCCATTATCATCTAAACTATGAGTAGCAAAGTGCCCACCCATTTGCCGTCCGCCACTAGTAGGCTCAGCTTTTATGTCGTTATGAGCATAAATACCTGCGAAAAATTGCTGTGGATTAAATTCCCCAATAGCCATCATAAATGTTTGGTCACGATAGTATCCACTTCGGAAATCTCCATTACGAAAGGCGTGAGCCATAGCTATTTGAGGTAATTCTTTTCCATCACCAAAAATACCAAATTTAGCTTTTCCTGTTAGAACTTCTCTACGCCCTAAAATGCTACATTCGCGGCTAATAACAGCTATTTTATAATCCTCTAATGCTTGCTTTTTAAATTCTTCAAAAGGCATATTTTCTAAAAAAGATGCGTTTGTACTCATATCAAATATGTTTTCTAATAAAAGTCCTCAAAAGTAATTAAAAAAAAACTTCTAACAAAATAAAAATGAAAGATTTTTATTTTTTATAAGTAAAAATATTAATTTTATTCATAACCTATTATAAATGAAATGCTTGTAAAAATAATACAAATTACTTTTTTACAATGTTTATATGTATAATAAAAAATATTCAAAATATTTTTGTAGTTTTGCCCCAAAATAAATTAAAAATTGAAAATGGTTATAGTTACATTACAACGAGATAAATGTATTGGGTGCAACTATTGTGTTGAAATGGCGCCAGAACAGTTTCAAATGTCTAAAAAAGACGGTAAAAGTGTTTTGTTACGTTCTATAGAAAAAAAAGGTTTTTTTACTATAAAATCTCACGATGATAGTATTTTTGAAGCTTGTGAAAATGCTCAAAAAGCTTGTCCTGTGAAAATTATTACTACAAAAAAAATATAATTATACAACTTCAGCAACAACAAAAGTACTACCTCCTATAAAAATCATATCTTCGGTTGTTGCTTGTTTTTTTGCATAGTTAAGAGCTTCATTTACAGAAGAATAGAAGTTTCCTTGCAAGTCAAAAAGGCTTGCTTTTTCTTTTAAGATATTTGCATCTAATCCGCGAGGAATATTGGGCGAACAGAAATAATATATAGCATTTTTAGGGAATAAAGGTAATATATTATCAATATCTTTTTCTTTTACAAAGCCTAAAACAATATGTAATTTTTTATATTTTTGTTGTGCAATTTGTTGTATAACTATGCTGATTCCGTGATGGTTATGTCCTGTGTCGCATACTATTTTAGGAGATTCAGAGAGGGTTTGCCAACGTCCTTTCAAACCTGTGTTTTTTACAATATTTAATAACCCTTCCTCTATATTTTTATTAGAAATTTTCCAACCTTTCTGCTGCAAAATCTCTAACGTTTGTACAATTCCTTTTAAATTTTTCTCTTGATAAATTCCTTTTAAATCTGTTTTATAAGGAATATTTTTTTGGTAAGCGAAATAAATATTTGCATTTTTTTCTTTGGCTATTTCTTTAAAAACATCGGCTGTTTCGGGGTGATATTCACTAATGACCACAGGTGTTTTTTCTTTTATAATTCCGGCTTTTTGGTAAGCTATTTCAGCGAGTGTGTTTCCTAAAATATCTGTATGGTCTTTGCCTATATTTGTGATAAGACAAACTTCTGGAAGAATAATATTTGTAGAATCTAAACGCCCTCCTAAGCCTACTTCAATAACAGCAATATCTACTTTTTCTGTAGAAAAATAATCAAAAGCCATAGCAACGGTAAGCTCAAAAAATGAAAAGTCATTTTTTTCTATAAAAGGAAGATGTTTTTCTACAAATTCAATAACATTTTGTTCAGGAATTTCTTTTCCGTTTATTTTTATTCGTTCCCGAAAATCTCGTAAATGAGGGGAAGTGTATAAGCCTACTTTGTACCCTGCTTCTTGCAAAACAGAGGCTATAGCGTGGCTTGAAGAACCTTTTCCGTTGGTACCAGCAATATGTATTGAAGGAAAATTTTTGTGAGGGAATCCTAAATGTTCTGTGAAAAAAAGAATATTATCTAATTTATTTTTTAATGCTTTTTTACCATTATTTTGAAACATTGGCAAGTGAGAAAAAAGCCAATCAATAGTTTGTTGATAATTCATTTTTAGTTAATATAATATTTTTCTATATCTGTAATATGCACACTATCAGGGACTAAGATAGAGTAATCTCCACCATTACGAATTACATCTCGAACAATAGAAGAAGAAATATGAGAGGTATTGACAGCGGTAAGGAGGAAAATAGTTTCTACTCCACTAAGGTCTCTATTAGTATGTGCAATGGCTTTTTCAAACTCAAAATCGGCAGGATTACGTAACCCTCGAAGAATAAATTCACAATTCATTTTTTTACAAAAATCAACTGTAAGTCCTTGGTAAATAACAACTTTTACTTTAGGTTCATTTTCAAATGCTTTTTCTATAAATAGTTTTCTTTCTTGTTCAGAAAACATATATTTTTTATCAGAATTATGCCCAACAGCTACAATAATTTCATCAAAAAGATGTGTAGCTCTTGAGATAATATCAAAATGCCCAAGCGTAATAGGGTCAAATGAACCAGGAAAAATAGCTCTTTTCATAATTATGAAATAAAAAGCAAAATTACAAACTTTTCATAAAAAAAGCAAAGACAAAAATAGTCTCTGCTTTGTTATTAAAAATTATGTTTTGCGTTCTACTTGGCGGGGATTATACGAGCATATCGAATGTAGCCTTTCCCTTCTATTTTATTTTTTAGACCTTCATCAGAAAAAGGAATTTCTGCATCAATATTATAGTAATATTGGTCTTCTACGACAGACTCAAAACGGATTGTATATCCTTTATTAAGTTTCGTATTATCAAGGTTTAACATAATAGTTTTGCGCTCTCCACCTAAAATAGAAGCACCTGTGATGGCGTCTATTTTTTCATTTTTTTTATCATAAAAACTAAACCATTTTTTTAGCGAATCATACCACTGTCCATCGTCTCCAAAAACATATAGAGTTTTTTCATATTCCCCTTTTGGCGAAATAAGTGATACAGCTATGTATGCGGCTTCACCTGAATAATTAATAGTTTGTACCAAGCATTTGTACTGATTTTGAGCTGAAATTTGTAATGAAAAAAATACAGTCAAACTGATAAAAAATTGTTTCAAATTCATTCTTTTATTATTTAATTTTTATTTTAAAAAATCAAGAGAAAGTCCTTTTTGTTTTAGTTTTTCATTTTCATTAGCTAAATCAAAAGCTGTTTCTCCAAATTCTGTAGTTATTTTTTTATTAGCTCCTTTGGATATAAGATATTCTAAAATATTCGTATCATTTGCTAACATAGCGGCTTTGATAAGAGCTGTTTCTCCATTTTCATTTACTTTATTGATATCAATTCCCCATTGAAGGACTTTTTTAATCAAATCTAAATTTTGAGAAATAACTGCATAGTGTAAAGCCGTATTTCCTTTATTATCAATTGATTTTAAAGAAATATTATATTTATCAAAAATAAGAACTTTATCATCAAAGGTAGATTTTTCATTAGGTTTATTAAGTTTGTAAGATTCTATAAGAGCTCCAATGAGGTTTTCTCCGTTTTTATCAATAATTTTTGTATTAGCACCATTGTCTATCAAGTATTTAACGATTTCAGGAGAACTCTTTTTAACAGCCAAAAGCAAGGCGGATTCTCCTTTTTTATTTACAAGATTGATATTTTGAACATTAAGTAATTTTACAATTTGTAAGTTTTTACCAGTACAAGCATTCATAAGGGGTGTATTACCTTCATTATCAATATTATCTGCTTTACAACCTTTTGATAATAAATATTCAATACTTTCCAAATCTTGTTTTGTAGCTAAATAATTTAAAGCATTAGCCCCTGTTTCATCTTTTGAGTTAGGGTTAATTTTTTCATTTTCAATAAGATATTTATAAACTTCAATTTTATTATTGGGTTGTTTTTTCAATCCTTTGGCTGCTAAAGGTAAAGCAGCTGGAGTAGGTTTTATTTTTTTTCTTATATTTTTAATTAATGGTAAATTGCCTTTTTTGCAAGCATAATCAAAGGCGTTGTTACCAAATTTATCTTTGTCTTTTAGTTTCAATCCTTTGGAAATGAAATAGTTGGTAAGTGTTAGTTTATCATCATCAAAGGGAAGCGCTAATAGTAATAAAGTTTCTCCATTTTCGTGACGATATTTAGGATTAACCCCTCTTTTAAAGAAAATTTCATATAATTCAGGCTTTGTTTGTCCGTTACTTGCTGCAAAAATAAAAGGTGTTGCTCCACGATAATCCTTAGCATACATATCAGATCCTTTTTCTAACAAATATTTTACCAATTCAATATTCCCTTTAAAACAAGCCCAATGTAAATAAATTCGGTTATCGTGAGTGATTTTATTTATTCCATTTCCTTCACTTTCAATGATATAAATAATAGTTTCTAAAGGAGAATTTTGCAAAATAGCAAAGGTTGCAGGGTCAAAGGCTTTTTTATCCATTTCAGAAATACTATTTCCTTTGGCTACTTCTTCTTGTATTTGTGCAATGGTGGTTTTTTTATTAAAAAAATCACTATTAAGTAAAGTATTTTGAGCTAAACTAATGGAAGACAATAATATACCTGAAATTAAAAATAATTTTCTCATCTATATTTTTTTAAGGTGCAAATATATAAATTAATTTGGAGTATTTCTAAATAATAAAGTTAAAAATTTCTATAAATTCATTTATTCAGTTGGAAATTAGTAAATTTGCCAAATTTTTTATTTTAAAAAACAATGATTTTATCTATTTGGCGATATGCTCATTTAACCTTTGCGATATTGGCTTCTGCTTTTATTTTAGTAGCTTCTTCAACAGGAATAATTCTTTCAGTTCATTCTGTCAATAAACAAATTCCGTCATATAAAGTAGTTGGTTTTGAGCAGATTACATTAACAGAAACAATGGATGGATTAAAAAATGCTTATAGTGAAATATCTACAATTAATGTTGATTATAGAGGTTTTGTTACTGTTGAAGCGAAAGGCAAAGAAGGACGAAAAGTAGAAGGCTACATTAATCCTATAACAGGTGAAGTATTGGGCGAAGTAAAGAAAAAGAATGAATTTATGAAGTGGATAACGACCCTGCATCGCTCACTTTTTTTACATAAAACAGGAAGAGTGATGATGGGAATAGCCTCTTTTTTATTATTTTTAATTTCATTTTCTGGAATTATTTTGATAATACAAAAGCAAAGTGGGTGTAAAAAATTCTTTAAAAAAGTAATAAAAGATGATTTTTCAAAGTATTATCATACTATTTTGGGGCGTTGGTTACTTATTCCTATATTTATTTTAAGTTTGACAGGTACATATTTGGTAATAAATAGACTATTCTTTAAAGAAAAAGCGGAAAAAATAGTACATACCCCCAATTTTGAAACCGAAATAGATTATGAAATACCCAAAAATATAAATGAAATAGTATTTTTTAATACTACTTTATTGAAAAATGTTAGGCAAATAGAATTTCCGTTTGCAGATGATATAGAAGATACTTTTTTAGTGAAAACTGATGAAAAAGAATATGTTATTAGTCAATTTTCAGGAAATATTTTAAGTGAAAAAGATATTCCAGCAACACAAAAATGGGCATTCATAGGGCTAAATTTACATACAGGACGAACAAATATTCTTTGGGCTATTGTTTTAGGTATTTCCTGTTTGGGGATTTTATTTTTTATTTATACAGGTTTTACAATTACTTTAAAACGAAAAACGATTAAAATTATAAATAAATATAAATCTTCTGAGGCGGAGTTAATTATTCTTTTTGGTTCAGAAAGTGGCTCTACTTTACATTTTGCTATGCAAGTGCATAAGCAATTGTTGAATTTAGGAAAAAAATCTTTTTTAACAGATTTAAATAAATATGATTCTTTTCCGAAATCTACTCATTTGTTGATATTTACATCTACTTATGGAGTAGGGGAAGCGCCTACCAATGCCGATAAATTTATATCTATTTTAGAAAAAAAATCTCAAAAAAATATTAAATATAGTATTATTGGTTTTGGGTCGTCTTCATATCCAGATTATTGTAAATTTGCAAAAAATATTGAAAATCAACTCATTAATAAAGATTGGGCAGAACAATTACTTCCTCTTCATACAATAAATAAATCTTCATTGATTGAATTTTCTCATTGGGTAAAAAAATGGAATGAAAAAACTCAAATCCTTCTTGAAGAAAATCCTAATTACTATCAATTAGAAATGCCTAAATTGCATAAATTCAAAGTGTTATCAAAAACAAGAGTTACAGAAAATAATGATATATTTTCAGTGGTGTTAGAAGGTTCTAAAGCTTTTGTTTCAGGAGATTTATTAGCTATTTTTCCAGACGGAAAGCAAGAACGTCTTTATTCAATAGGGAAAGTTTCGGGGAAAATTCAGCTTACTATAAAATTGTATCCAAATGGTTTAGGTTCAGGATTTTTATATAATTTAAAAGAGGGAGAAAAAATAAAGGCTAATATTCGTAAGAATGCTAATTTTTATTTTCCAAATACAGCTAAAAAAGTAGTTTTAATAGCTAATGGAACAGGAATAGCTCCATTTTTAGGAATGATAGATGAAAATAAAAGTTCAGAAATACATTTATTTGCTGGATTTCGGTATAAAAATGAAATGATTAAGCAATATGAAATAATTTTTGAACAATATAAACAAAAAAATAAGCTAAAAGACTATCAATTTGCTTTTTCAAGAGAAGAAAATAGATGTTATGTTACAGATTTATTACAAAAACAAAGTAATTTTATAAAAGAAATATTAGAAAATGAAGGGATAATAATGATATGTGGTTCTTTGTCAATGTATAATGATATAATGAATTGGATTGATTCGTTGTCTATTCATTCCTCAGAATATTATAAAGCAAATCAACAAATATTGGCTGATTGTTATTGAAAATAAAAAAAGTAATGTGCTTAAAACACATTACTTTTTTTATTTATTTTTTTGTTTTGTGGGTGATATGATATTCAACTAAACCATCAATAGGTTTTCTAAGAATTTTACCAACTCTTAGTCCATTAGCTGTAATAACTTCTTTTACAATATCTTGCAAATAGAATGCGATACTACCAACAAAGTTAATAGGAACAACATTGCGTTCTTCGTATTGAGAAATCCAGTGATCTATGAAAAGCTGAACCCCTTTTTTAGCAATATTATGACAATATTCATCATCTTTATTTTCAACTAAAAAACGAGCAAAAGTAGCTAAATAACTATTTGGGTTAGGTAATTTGTAGAGGTGATTTTTTACAACATCAGGGTTTAGTTCATACTGATGTTCAAATTTTTTAGCCAAATGTTTAGGCATTTTATGGAAGTAATAATCAACCATTAAACGTTTTCCGAAGTAATTTCCGCTACATTCATCCATCAAAATATATCCCATAGAATCTACAGCTTGGATTAGTTTTTCTCCATTCCAGAAACTACAATTAGAACCTGTACCTAAGATACAAACAATGGCTTTTTCCGAAGGTTCTGTAGTTGCATAAACGGCAGCAAAAGTATCTTCATGAACATTGATTTCTGCTTTTGTAAAAAAGCGTTGTAAAATAACTTTCAAGAAACTAACCATACGCTCTGTTCCACAACCTGCACCATAGAAATATACATTCGTTACGTGGCGTCTATTTTCAAAAAGAAGCTCATTGGTTGTAAGTCGTTCAGTTACAATCTCTTCTGTAAGAACTTCTGGGTTGAGTCCCAAGGTTTGAGTTCCGAATAATTTTATTCCTTTTTCATTTAATGCTGTCCAATCGGCTTTGGTAGCTCCACTATCTACTATTAAAATCATTTTTTGAGTTTTTTTGTTTTAATTTATTTTTAAATAAATCAAAATAATTACTATATAATATATAAAAAATGCCTGAAAAAGCCAGGCATTTTTATTAACTTTTTTTATCTTACAAAGAAGCAATATGTTGAGCTAAATCAACTAATTTGTTAGAATAACCAGCTTCGTTATCGTACCAAGAAACTACTTTAAAGAAGTTAGAAGTTAATCCAATACCTGCTTTTGCATCATAGATAGAAGTAAGTTTGCAACCTACAAAGTCTTGAGAAACAACAAGTTCATCAGTGTAACCAAGAATACCTTTTAATTCTCCTTCAGATGCTTTTTTCATAGCAGCATTGATTTCTTCCAAAGAAGTTTCTTTTTTAGTTCTAACAGTTAAATCAACTACAGAAACGTCGGCAGTAGGAACGCGGAAAGCCATACCAGTAAGTTTTCCATTAAGTTCAGGAATTACTTTACCAACAGCTTTTGCAGCCCCAGTAGAAGAAGGGATGATGTTGCAAAGAGCAGAACGTCCACCTCTCCAATCTTTTTTAGAAGGTCCATCAACTGTTAATTGAGTAGCTGTTGTAGCGTGAACAGTAGTCATAAGAGCTTCTTCTATTCCGAAGTTATCATTGATAACTTTTGCAAGAGGAGCCAAACAGTTTGTAGTACAAGAAGCATTAGAAACTATAGTGTCTGTAGCTTTTGCAGATTTGTGGTTTACACCCATTACAAACATAGGCGCATCAGCAGAAGGAGCAGAAATAACAACTTTTTTAGCACCAGCATTGATGTGAGCTTGAGCTTTTTCAAGAGTAGTGAAAATACCTGTACATTCAGCAACTACAGTAGCACCTATTTCGTCCCATTTTAGGTTATTAGGGTCTTTTTCAGCAGTAATACGGATAACTTTTCCATTAACAACAAGATTTCCGTTTTCTACTTTGATTTCTCCTGGGAAAGTACCGTGAACAGAGTCATATTTTAACAAATAAGCAATGTATTCTACATCTTGTAAGTCATTGATACCTACTACTTCTACATTTTCTCTTTGAGCGGCTACTCTAAAAACTAAGCGACCGATACGTCCGAATCCGTTGATTCCAATTTTTAATACTGACATAATTTTTTTGTTTGAATATTATTAATTATTTTATTATTTAATGAAAAATTAAACGCTCATAATTTCTGCAATACGCATAAGTTCTGGGTCTAATTTAGATTCTCCACCTTTAATAGCTTTTTCAAGTGGAGTTAAATCAATTTTATCATTATTTATACCTACCATAAAGTTTGATTTTCCTTCTAGTAGAGATTCTACAGCTTTAACCCCCATACGGCTAGCTAATACTCTATCAAAACAAGTAGGTGCACCACCACGTTGCATATGTCCTAACACAGAAACACGGATGTCATATTCTGGGTGTTTTTTCTCGATATATTCTTTTAGTTCGAAAACGTTTTTACCAGTTTTATCTCCCTCGGCAACTACAATAATATTTGAGGTTTTCCCCTTGTTATGGCTTTGTTCAATATTTGTTAAAAGTTCTTCAAGGTTACTATGTTGTTCAGGGATTAGGATTTTTTCAGCTCCACCACCAATACCTGTATTTAGAGCAATAAATCCTGCATCACGCCCCATTACTTCAATAAAAAACATACGATTGTGAGAGCTTGCTGTATCACGGATTTTGTCAATAGCTTCTACAACTGTATTTAGAGCAGTGTCATACCCTAATGTATAAGTAGTACCATAGATATCATTGTCAATAGTACCAGGAATTCCCATAACAGGGAAACCGAATTCTTCATTAAAGAGTAAAGCTCCGGTAAAAGAACCATCTCCGCCAATAACAATAAGTGCATCAGCACCTGTACTTTTTAGGTTTTCATAAGCTTTTTTTCTACCTTCTGGGGTTCTAAATTCTACTGAGCGAGCAGATTTTAAGAAAGTTCCACCACGGTTTATGATGTTACGAACACTACGAGCATTAAGTTCTTCAAAATCATTTTCAATCATTCCTTGATAACCACGATACACACCAATAGCTTTTACATTATGGTATGCACACGTACGTACTACCGCTCGTATAGCAGCATTCATACCAGGAGCATCACCTCCTGAGGTAAGAATAGCTATTTTTTTAATTTCAGACATTTCTATTGTTATTTTTTCATTTTTTCGCGGTTGCTAAATTACGATTTTTTATTCATTTACACAAGTTTTTTGAGGTATTTTTTATTTGAATATTTTTAGCTTCTGCAAGCGTTATTTGTAAAAAATTTACATATTTTAATTTTTTATTTCGATAAAAAGTCGTAATTTAGCACCCGTCTTTCATAACTTATCAAAAATAAAAGAATAATAAAATATCAAAAAAATATGTCAGTACAAAATTCAAACAAAAATTACGCTATCCCGTTGGCATTTATAGGGCTAATGTTTTTTTCTATCGGTTTTGCGTTAGGAATTAATTCTTATCTTATTCCTGTATTAAAAGGAACGTTAAATATTTCGTCAGCTGAGAGTTATCAGCTTTTGGCAGCTACCTTTATTCCTTTTCTTATTTTTGGTTATCCTGCATCTTTATTTATTAAAAAGATAGGATACAAAAAAACAATGGCTTTTTCATTTTTATTATTTGCAATAGCTTTTGGCTTTTTTATTCTTTCGGCTAATTCTGAGAATTTTTATCTTTTTTTATTAGCTTCATTTGTTAGCGGAACGGCAAATGCTTTTTTACAAGCATCTGTAAATCCTTATACAACTATTTTAGGGCCTATTGATAGTGCAGCAAAGCGAATTAGTATTATGGGGATTTGTAATAAATTGGCTTGGCCTATTGCTCCTTTATTTTTAGCTTTAGTAATAGGTAAGAGTACAGATAGTGTTTTAGTGGCAGACCTTACTTTACCTTTTTATATTATTATAGTTGTTTTTCTTCTTTTAGGAATTGTTTCTTTGAAGGCTCCTCTTCCTGAAATAAAAGCAGAAGGTGAAGATTCTGAAAAAATTGAAGAGGTAACAGCTACTGATAAAAAAAGTATTTTCAGTTTTCCTTACCTCATTTTGGGAGCAATTGCTTTATTCCTATATGTGGGAGTGGAAACAATCTCTTTGGCTACGATGGTAGATTATTCAAAAGCTTTAGGAGTAGAAAATCAAGAAGTAAATTTCTTTGGCTTTAATTCAAATATTGGAAATTTAGCTTCTTTTATTCCTTCTTTTGGGTTAATAATAGGGTATATTTGTGGAGTTTTATTTATTCCTAAATATATTTCTCAGTCCAGAGCCCTCGTTATTTGTGCAATTGTAGCTATTTTTGGGACAATAGCAGTGGCAGTAATGCCTGCAGATGTGTCTATTTATTTTATATTCTTTATGGCTTTGGGGTGTTCTTTGATGTGGCCTGCTATTTGGCCTTTGGCTATGGACGGGCTTGGTAATTTTACAAAAACAGGAGCTTCTGTTCTTACAATGGCTATTGCAGGTGGAGCTGTATTACCAACATTGTTTGGAGCTTTGAAAGATATTTACGGAATGCAAAACGCATATTGGCTTTGCTTACCTTGCTTTATATTCATTTTATATTATGCTATATCTGGACATAAAGTAGGTAGAAAATAAATAATTTTCATTCATTATTTCTTTAAAAATTTGTTGATTAATAAACGCTAGCTCTGTCTCTTATACACATCTGACGCTGCCGACGAAGAGGATAGTGTAGATC
>CALFOY010000384.1 GCA_937919265.1 uncultured Capnocytophaga sp.
AAAGTATTGTTTTTCAAAATAATCTCAAAGAGCTCATCTTTTTTGTTTTTAAACATTTCTTTAAAAGCTTGTTTTACTTCATTTATATTAGCTTTATTACTGTTAATCACATAAGCTAAATCATCTATATTCTTTAGATCTCTTACTTCTAAATAGCTTTCAAATTGCTTGATAAACCCTTTATCATTAGCTATTTTACTCCACGTTTCGCTATTATAACTCTTGAACTCTTCAAATAAAGGTAAACTTCTATTATTTTCTCTATTGAACTTCACGTCATAACGGCAATTGGGACAGATATCATCTAAAGCTTTTTCAAACTTCATATCTATATGCTCAATGTTTTCAGGCATATATTTTTTAGGGTTTTTCTTAAAGGTGGAAAGCATATGTTGTGTACCTTCACGCATAGCGGCATTGTTACTTAAAGCGCCTTCTTCTATTTTTTTCCATAAATCAGGACGGTTTCTAAAAGTATGGGCTACTTCTACATAGTTTTCGAGCATCTCATCTATGGTACGACCTCCAAAAATTTTCCTTCCTGCTTCTCCACAATTGCCACAAGGAGCATCTTTATATTTCTTCAAGAAATTTATTAGTCCTTGTTCTCCTCCAATAGCTTTTAGTTTTTCGGCGTTTTCAGGGGCTAAATAATGAGTGATTTTTTCTATTGTTTTTGTATCATCTATAAATTTAGAATTTTTAGGGAATACCTCTGTAAGAATCTCTTCAACTCTACTAATTTTTTATAATAATGACCTGTTTTTTTTATCAAAAGATAATCACCTTCATTAATAACTTTATAATGTTTTTATTACTACTATTATATCAATTTTAAAATTACAGAAACATAGATAATGCTATAATTTCATAGATTGATAATTAGCTTAGTACATTTTTTACTAATTGAATGTATTATAAATATTTTTAGAAAAACAACGCGACTTCAACTTAAAAATAAAAACATTAATATTTTATAGAATACTCTCTGCTAACAAATCTTCTTTTAAAGGTAATTTTTCAGGATAAAAAATAAAAATAACATTATCGTCATTTATCAATGAAATATATTCTTTTTCTTGCCACTTTAATAAAACAGGTAGCACTTTGTTATAATTATCTCTGAAATGTTTATTCACTATATCCATTAAATCCCAATCTATTATTGGAGTTATTAAATAAATATTATCACGGTAAATAGTGTCTACTAGTAATTTGATAAGATTTTTACGCTTCATATTTCTTTAAATATTATTATTTTCCTCATACTTTTAATAATTTATGAAAGAGTCATAATCTATTAGAAGGTAAGTCTATAATTTTAAACTTCTCTTCAGATATAATTTCAATAATCCCTTTTTTTTCTAAAAAAGGCAAAAACTCTTTTATTACATTCTTTTGTTTTTCATGTTGAGTAAAATCACTAATAGACCATTCGTTTCCAAAATTCCTGTAAAAAAATTCTATTTTATATAGAAAATTATCGATTATTGCTTTTGTTTTCATAAGATAAACTTTCTAATAATAGAACATCTCTTGCGGGTAAATTTTCGGGAAATAACATAAATATATATTCATCATCATTTATTATAGAAATATAGTTTTTTTCTTCCCAGTATTTGAGAATTGGCAAAATTTTTTGATATTCAGCTTTGATATTTTTAGAGAAGGCATTCCATCTCCATTTAGGATTATAGGCAGAGGGATCATAACAAATATTATCAATTATTATCTCTATTATTTTTGAACGTTTCATAGCATAGTGTTATTTAAAATTGATTATTTCACCTGTTTTTAAGTTAATTAATCTTTTCAACTTTATTTGAGATTGTGTTATAAATTGCGTTGCTCCTCCTTTTCCAAAATTTGGATAGCTCCTTGTTAAAACTTCCATATATTCAGCATTGTTCCATTTTGCTTTTGGAATATGAGTCTTATTTATTAGCTGGTTAGCATCAAACTCTGCACGCCAAACAGCGTCTGTATATTTTGCATTTAACTGCATTTTATCAATAGCGATTAGGGGATCATCTATTTTATCTAATGAGAAATATGTTTGTCCTTGCCCTATTTGTTCTGGAATAATACCTGAAGATTTTAATTGCTCTAAATAATTAGCATTAGAACCTATATGTCTGTAAGCTATTTTTCCTTTTATTAATTCATTTGCTACATCATCTATTTTATTTGCTTTTTTAAGAGCTTTTAGTCCTTCTGCTCCATAGTGGTCTATAATTTCAGCAACAGCACCTCCGTCTTTATTAAATTTGAAATAGATAAGTTCTTCTGCTTCCTTACCAAATTTAGCTATTGCTCTTTCCCTAGCTCCTTTAAATAAATTATTAATATACAGAGTTGTTTCATCAGATAAATTAATTTCTTTTTCTAAAGATAGTACTACCTTTTCACCTTTGGAATAAACTCCTACATTAGCTTTCCTAACATTGTTGTTAACGGTGATATAAACATCTTCTAAAGCACCTATTTTTTTGTAACCTAATGTGTTATCAACTATTACAACACTTGGTGTAAGGAGTAATTTTTGGCTGTTTAGAGCATCCAAATAGCGCAAAGAGGCTATTTCATACTCCATATTAGCCGCTACTACATAAGCTCTTAGGTTATTTTTAACTTTTGCAGTTGCTCCCTGAACAATTTGTTTAAACGAAGATTGTAGGTCTACTTCATAGAGTAAGGCTTTTATTTCTGTTAATGCTTCTTTAGTAAAATGAACTCCTGATTTTGCAGTAGCTAAAAAAGAATTTAAACCTTTTTTCAATTCTAATGCCTTGTCTGGTACATTTATGAAAAAGTTTTTTATTTTTTGTAAATCTACAACAGCAACTGAACTACCTACAGCTTTTACTAAAATAGCTCCTCCAACCAAAGCATTGATCAGTCGTATACTTTCGACAAAATCTTTTCCTCCTTCAAGTCCTAAGAGGTCATTTTCATATATTTCTACTCCAATAGCCGAAACTCCTAAGGTGATAGTAATGGCATTAGCAACTGTCATACTTTGCCCTCCTGTGGCAACAGCTAACAAAATACCAGCAGTTTCCAAGGCTATTGTTAGTTGTTGTCCACTTAGTTTTTTATCATGCTTTGCCGCAAAGTTTTCAGCCCAAAATAGAGGAACTATTCTTACCTCACCTTTTTTGATATTAGCATATTCATAGGATTCATTGAAAAAGAGTATCACAAAATCAGAAAAAGGTTTCCCAGCTTTGTAATATATTACACTTTTATACTTATAATCACTACATTCTTCTCTTCTTTTATTTTCTCCATAACTAAAAAAGTATTGCTCCTTAGTGTCTACATTAGGAATAAAAGTTTGTAAATAATAACAATCAGGAAATATATTAGAATTACCACATTTACCAAATACACCTATATAATCAAGTGCTATGTGGTTTGTAGCAAGGTATTGAATAGATTTACTATTGCAATCAATCCCTTGGCTTATACTTCCGTTTTCATTAGTATTATTTAAGATAGTTTGTAGTTCTTGATATTGATCATAGTAGTATCCTTTTGCCCATTTGGAGAAATAAAAATTGAAATATTCTTGATCTTCATCAGCTAACTTACTATACAGACGTTTTAATCCTCTTACATTATGAGGATTATTATTATTTAATGCAAGCAAATTTGTTTGAGTCTCAATAATGTTATTTTCATCAAGCCCCATCAAAATAGAAGCTAATAAAGCTCCATGCTGTTTGTCAAAATTATTACTATTGGCAAGATCAATAAACTTGCTCTTTACGTTTTCTTGATTAGATACAGCAGCTAATTTACCTACTGCTTTATATAATTTTAGGCGAGTGGTTTGATCATCTACTTGATCATATACATTTTGGAAATATGTTGATACAAAACGATTGAACAGTTCATTATTTTGCTCTGTATTTTGATCATTTATAATTGAATTTAATAGTGTTACATAGAGTATTTCTTTATCTAAATCACTACCAAAAATTTTATTTATAAAGGAATTAGTGGTAGTAAGTTTTTGTTTTGAAAGTTTTTCAAGTAAAGAGAGTCTTGCTTTTACTCCTACTAAAGAAAAAGGGAGAGTTGGGTATTTTTGCAATTCTTCATAATTCTCTGTTTCTATATTTCTATCAAGAGCTTGAATCCATTTTTCTTTTCTTTCTTTATCATTAGCAAATTCTAGGACACTATTTTTAAAGGTTGTTAGATATTCTTTGGGGACTTGAATAATTATTCCATTGAAACCCTCATATTTCGGTACAGGATATTTTAAGATTTCTTGATCATTTTCTGTTAAAGATCCAAAGGGGTAATAATATCTTACACTTTTTTGATCGGGAGATTCTATCCAGTTAATATTATCACCGAAATTATCTAATTGCAAAAATTTATTGAAATATTTACCCACCCATAAGCTAAGGACAAGTTCATCACCATCTGTTGTTTTTATCTTACCCGAAGAATAAAAACCTGAATCTTCTAATTTTGAAGAATGTACAGTAACTTCTGACAAAAAATTAATAGTTTCGGTAGAAAATTCTTTTACTTCATAATCATAGTTAGGTTTAAAAGAATGGGCTTTTATATCTTCAATAAAACGAGATAATAAAAGGACATCGCTTATCTGTTCCCCTTCCTCCTGCTCTTGAAAAATACCTATTTTAAACGTAGGATCATTGATCTGCTTCCAATCAGCAAAGAGGAGAGCTTCATCGGAGGGGTAGTCCATTAGGGAGGGGACATTGCCTTGTTGTTTTTTCTTGAATGGGTGTGCTAGTTTAAATATTCCGTGACCCAATTCGTGGGCGAGGGTTCTTTCGGTTTGGTCGAATACAAAACCAAACTGCCCACCGAGTGCCATATAGCCTCCTTGTCCGGTACTGCTCTTGGCATTGGTGATAAACACGTAGTAGGTATCATTGGCAACTTTGCCTGTGGCTTTATAGGCATTGATAAGCGCCTGTTGCGACGGACTATAATCGGTAAGGTCGCCAAATACATCTTTGGTTTCCAACACACCATTGGTCAAATAAGGGGAGATATCAAAAGGTGCTGCCCAAGTGATATCCAAGGTTACTCCTACCTTGCTGTAAATTGCTTTAACTTTCTCTACATCTATAGTAAGGTTCTCGGCAGTAGGGATAAGGGTTACCTTAGCTGTTTTAGGGGAAAGGTGTACCAAGTTGAACACCCCTGCGATTTGGTACTTTTTGCCTTGTTTGATTGTGGCTTGTACTTGTTCTACCGCAAAGCTGTGAAACCCTTTAAGGGTAAGCAAAAAGTCGTTAGAACCTTCTACTCGTTTGGATTCGATGAGTGCGCCTTTATCGGTCTTGAAGATAAGGCTATCAGCACTGATATTCCTATCGGTGATATGTACCTTGGCTAAGAAAGGTTCTGTCTCTCCTTTTACTACTGCTTTAAAAGGAATGTACTTACCACCCATCTTTTGGTAGTCCTTACTATAGGCTTTGGTAGGTACTTCGTAAGCGTATTTAGAGTCGGCTGTATTCTCAAAAGTTACCTCAATACCTTTGGCGGTAAGGACAGTTGCTTCACCATTTTGGGTAACACCATTAGTGTTTTCTTTCGTAGGTTTGCCTCCTTGAGCTACTGTTTGAGGTTCAGATACTTTACCGTCTTTATCTATGTGATATATCTTTTCTTGGGTAGAGGTTACTCCATTGGTAGTAGTGGTAACTTTTCCTTTAATAGAAGAATCATTACCTCCAAATGGGAATACTTCCTTGCGACCATCTTTACCTATAACAACTATTTCACCATTGCGAGTTTCTACCTTTTCAATCTCAAAAGGTACGTTTATCTCATTAGATTTTTTGCCTTGACCTATGAGGTTTTCTGCAAACTGCACGCCTTTCCAATCACTATCGTAGATAGTTTTTACGATACCATCGGTCAATTGATAGTCGGCATTGATTTTTATATTTTCAAATTCTACCGCTAACTTTGTATCGTTCAGATAAGGAACTTTTACAAATCCTTTACCTGAGAATACCCCATTGCTACCGCTCACTTCTAAAATAGTAACCGAGAAATCGCCCGCTACAAAGACTTCGTTGGTTACCAAACTATTGAGAGGCTTTTGGTTTGTAATCGTTATTTTGGGTACAATTCCGCAGTTATACCCTTGCTCAGTGGTGTTGGGGGTTTTCTCTATTTTGAAAGTCTGTATATCCGAATACACATAGCTAGGTTTGAAGCCATAGCGTTCTGTTTCACAAGTTGCTCCTACACGAAACTCATACTCTCCCGCCTCTAAGTCGGTGATAAGAGTTTGGGTACTGCGGGTAGAGGCTTCAAACCATTGAGCATTAGCTACTCCTTTTTTGCGGTATTGAATATGGTATTTTTGGTGCAGTGTATGACCTTGCCATAACAGCTTTGTACGGTTTTTTCCCTGTTGTTGGCTGAGTAAGAAGAGTGGTTTGCTACAATTCACTGCATAGACAAACGAATGTACCTCGCTATAACCATTGTTTTTAAAGATACTATTTTCCGCCAATCCTCCTGTGGAGATAGCTCTTACTCGCCACGCATAGCGTCTGCCAGGGATGAGGTTAGGCTTGCTTACATCATAGACAAAAGTGGTCATTCGCAAATCGTCTTCTTTGAGTATGCGTCGGCTTACTTCGAAAGCAAAACGAGGGTCGAGGGCAGGGTCTAAAATCTCACGTAATTCAAAGGAATAGGTTATATTAGTCGCATTAATTTGACGCGGTGTCCAACTGAAAATAATGTTTTGAAAGTCGGTTACAGCTACTTGCTCATTATCAGTAGGAATATTCAGTATTGGAGGGTCGTTGAGCATTAGGTAGGCAATCGCACAATGGCTTTGCGAGAGCCAGCGACCACTAAGCACATCCTTTACCCTAAAACAGAATGAGTACATCCCATCGGGCAAGGCGGAGGTGTATTGTTGTGAAGTGATACCTTGCAGGTTGCGCAACTGAAAGTAGCTTGCCAGCTCGGCATTGGTCAGACGAAGGATTTCGCCTCCATTGATACGCAAAGGTGAAATGCCTGAAAGTACGGGTGCTGAGGCTGCTGTAAGTCCATTGCCTTTAATCTCTACATATAATTGCACGGAGCGGTTCTGCACACTCAAGTCAGTAGTGATGAGTTGCAGTTGCACCCTATTAGCCATTGGGTTGGCATAGTCAGCAATCTTACTGCTATACGGAGGTGTAAGCACAGGTACTACCTGCACAGGATAGGTTTGTGCTATAAGTTGCCATGTTGTGAGCAGAAAAAGGAATATGTAAGAGAATAAACGCATTGTACTTAAGGAATGATAATGATTTTTTTACTTAATCGTTGGTAAGGAGTTTCTAAAACCAATATATAGGTAGCCGCAGGTAGCGGGTCTTGAAAATCAACCCAGTGTTCAGTAGCTGAAGCTGAGTTTTTCTCGTTTACTAATTGTCCTGTGATACTATATAAGCGGAATTTGATAGCTCCTGCTTTTTCTAAAACTACTTTGGCTTTGAACTTACCATTATTAGGGTTAGGTGCTACTTCAAATTCTCTTACATAAGCCTCATTAGTTTTTTCAGTTTTAGGCAAATCGGTAGCGGGTTCTACAATAATATTCTTGTAGAATAACTCAAAGCAATTGCCTTGTGTTTGCTTGATACCTATGCGGTATTCACCTTTTGCTTTGAAGATGAGAGAGATATAGTCATCACTTTTATTGGTGATTTCAATAGCTTCATCTTCAGGCATTAACCACTGGGTAGTTTCTCCTTTAGGGCTGCTAGTGTTTACTAATATTACCTCTTCATTCTCATAGGCTTGGGTAGTGAGTAAGAACTCAGAAGCTATTTGAGTATTTGCACTTTCAATAGTAATAGCATCTGTTGCTGTACAACCATCTTTAGTAGTTACTGTAGCAGTATAAGTACCTTTCTCAGATAAAGTTACCAGAGGAGTATTAGAAGAAAAACCATTGTCACCAGTCCACAGGTAAGTAGCTTGTGGATCATTAATAGCTATATTTAAGGTAAGTGTTTGTCCGTTGCAAAGCGTGCGATTCTCTCCTAAGTCAATCTCAAATTTAGGAGGGTTTTCAATAATAAAAGTTTTGAAGTAAGGACAGCCTTGGGCATCAGTTATTTTTACCTTGTATTTTCCTGAAGGAAGATTACTTATATTTGAAGTCGTAGCCCCTGTATTCCATAGGTATTGGTAAGGTGCTGTGCCTCCTTGTACAGCAAGAGCTATAGCGGCATTAGAGGCATTATGGCAACGAAGCGGGGTGATAGTGCCCGTAACCGTAAGGCTATTGGGTTGCATAACAACTGTACTTCCTTGCACAATACAGCCTGCCTCATCTTTGATTTCAACCGTATAAGGCATAGGTAGCAAGTCTTCAATGGAGGCAGTAGTAGCCCCATTAGACCAAAGATAAGTATAAGGAGGGGTACCTCCAGCAGGAATAGCAGTAATTTTACCATCATTACCCCTGCAAGTGGCATCTGTTTTTTGGAGTGTAAGAGTTAGTTTAGCAGGTTCTTTGAGTTCATAAACCACATCTGTAAGTGCTTCTAAGGTGTTGGTATGTGTATTATATCTGCCTAACTTGATCCCATTTGCATCTTCTATATTGATAGCATAGCGTCCTTGCGAGAGGTTCATAGCGGTATCTCCTTCAAAAGGGAGTAGCTGCCACGAGCCATTAGGGTTTTGCTTTTTCCAAGTATATTTATAAGGGCGTCCTCCATTGGCAGTACCTGTAAAAGGAGTACCTCCCTGAGCTGTGATTTGTAGGATTCCATCCTGACTTTCATCCCGCTGGCCATCCATTTCTCTATCTCTTTCATTACCAAACTCATTCCCACGGTTACATGAGATTGGTTTCTGTAGAGAGAGTGTTGCTTGGAGTGCAGGGGAATCTTCTAACTTAAAAAAACTATTTAGGACAGCACAATTCGCTTTTTGAGAATCAGAAGGATCATATCTGGAATCCATAACGGAGAGGTAATAATCACCTTGAGGAATATTTTCAAGAGATATATAGAATTTGTCCTCCATATGATCATAATGAGTGGTAGCAAGCCGAGTAATTTCTTCTGTTCCTCTCTTCCAAGAAAACCGATACCTATTAGCTCCATTATAGGGAGTACCTCCTTGTACCACAGCCATAATACGTCCGTTGGTAGCCTGTGGGAATTGAGGGCGCTTTTGCTCTTGAGAAGGATAGGTGATAGTAATAGGATTGGGAGCAGTTAGGGTTATTGAAACTTGTTCATTTCCATTATCTTTTCCTATACAGTCATTACCATCTTTTACACGAATGGTATAAATTCCTTGGGGGAGATTTTTTATTATATGCTTATGGGATTCTGAGAATTCTAACCATTCGCCATTATTGAGCCTTATTTTATAGTCTTGATTAGTTCCTCCAAAGGCTAATATGCTTATTTCTCCATTATTAGCATTAGGGCAAGAGGGATTTATTCCACTAGCACGGAA
>CALFOY010000385.1 GCA_937919265.1 uncultured Capnocytophaga sp.
GATCTACACTATCCTCTTCGTCGGCAGCGTCAGATGTGTATAAGAGACAGATTTTATGCAATATTTCAGTATTTGCACAAGTTAAAAAAGTAAAGTTTAACCCAGTCCCAGTAAAATTAGAAAAACTGAAAATAAACCCTAATACTCAGGAAATTGCATACACAAGAAAAAAAATATTATTAGAAAAAAATCGTTGGTATCACTTCAATCATTTAGGACTGAATATGAGTGAAGTAGCCTTCTCTAACTGGAATGCTGGGGGGACAAATTCTATTTCCTTCTTAGCCGATGCAAAATTCAGAAGGAGATACGTTGTAGAACGTTATTTTTGGGATAATGAATTGTTAGTAAATTATGGTGTTAATATTCAAAAAGATGAGCCAATGAAGAAAACTGATGACCAAATTGTATTAAACTCTACATTTGGCTATCGTACAAACTCTCAATCAAATTGGTATTACTCTGCAAAATTCACTTTTAACTCACAGATAGCCAATGGGTACAATTATCCTAAAAAAGATGTTCCTGTATCACGTTTTATGGCGCCAGGTTATATATACTTGGGAGTTGGTACAGAATTTGCTCCAGAAAAACCGCTTATTACCCTCTTTTTATCTCCCATAACTATGAAAGCTATTTTCGTTTTTGATAGAGATTTAGCTAACAAAGGAGCCTTTGGGGTTCAAGCGGCTAAATATGATAATACAGGTAAAATAATACAAGATGGTAAAATGACCAAAATAGAAGCTGGTTTTTTACTTTCTGGGAAATATGATGTGCGCTTGTATGAAAATATTGATATGTCTAATCGTTTTTCTTTTTACACAGAATATGACAAAAATTTTGGTAATATTGATATTGATATTGAGAGTAATATCAGTATGAAAGTAAATGATTATGTACAAGCACGCTTAGGTGTCCATATTAAATATGATGATGATATAAAATTTTATGAAGCAATAGCTCCAAATGGGGTAAAATATTCTTACGGACCGAGGATACAACTGAAACAAATTTTAGGCGTTGGAATAATTTACAAATTCTAATATTTTTCTTAAAATCATCAGAAAAAATAGTTTTAATTACAATTATTTTAGTACTTTTGCAGAAAATTTGAACAAAAATGTCAGTAGCAAAAAAAGATATTAAAAGAATCACAACAAGCTCTCTTTTAGCTATGAAAGCCAAAGGAGACAAAATTTCAATGCTTACTTCATATGATTATACAATGGCAAAAATTGTAGATGAAGCAGGTATTGATATTATCTTAGTTGGAGATTCTGCGGCTAATGTAATGGCTGGGTATGAAACTACTTTACCCATAACGCTTGATGCTATGATTTACCACGGAGCAGCTGTTGTTCGGGCGTGTAAGCGAGCATTTGTTGTCGTAGATTTACCTTTTGGTACTTATCAGTCTGACTCTCAAAAAGCACTAGAATCAGCCATACGAATAATGAAAGAAACAGGCGCACACGGAGTAAAATTGGAAGGAGGAAGAGAAATAGGAGAAAGTATCCAAAAAATACTTAATGCTGGTATTCCTGTGATGGGACACTTGGGGCTTACTCCTCAATCTATCAATAAATTTGGAGGATATGGCGTACGTGCTAAAGAAGAAAAAGAAGCTGAAAAACTTCGTGAAGATGCTAAATTTTTGGAAGATTTGGGTTGTTTTTCTGTAGTTTTAGAAAAAATTCCTTCTGTATTAGGTACTGAAGTAGCTAAAAGCCTAAGCATACCTGTTATAGGTATAGGTGCAGGAAACGGAGTTGATGGACAAGTACTTGTAGCTCAAGACTTTTTTGGTATGTTTGTAGATTTTAAAGCAAAATTTGTTCGTCAATACTTAAACCTTCACGAGCAAATGACTTCTGCTTTACACCAATACATTACAGATGTAAAAAGTGGAGATTTTCCGAATGAAAATGAACAATATTAAATAAAAATTAATTTCTTTTTATAAAAACTTTGATAATACAACTTTATCAAAGTTTTATTTTTGTGTTAAAATTGAAACTACTTATATAATCTATTTTAAATAAAGAAGATACAGGAATTACAAGAAGATTAGGTAATGA
>CALFOY010000386.1 GCA_937919265.1 uncultured Capnocytophaga sp.
CTTAAAAACACAACTAAAATATAGTAATTACCTCTTCTTTTATTAATAATTTTTTCAATGTCTCTGGAGTTTTTCAAATAGGGGTTGTTATTTTTGAAAAAACCTTTGTTATTATAAATACTCCAAAAAAAACGTTCTTTCTTTGTTTTCCCTATAAAATTAACAGAAAAAAAACCTTGCTTAATTTCCCCACTATAACTTGGAAATAACTCTCCCTGACCCAAATCAGATAATGAAATACTATCCTTTTTATTCCTTTCGTCTAAAAAATTTATACATGACAGATCTATAGTATCTCTCGTCTCTTTAATATTTTCTTTATAGCTCTCTATAAAGAAAGATTCTTTTGATATAAAGAAAGATTCTTTTGATATAATGATATTACAAATCCCCAAATATAAAACTATATTTAAAACTATTCTCATCTTGATATTATGTTACCTTGTTTTGTGTCATCAAATTTTGTTTTCATAAATTGCTCTGGATCTATTCGGGTATTTCCCCCTGCTGGCACGAGCTACAAGCTCGTGCCTACTACAATAAGAGCGTGTCGCTCATTCCTTATCAATTACTTCCCTCCTTACTTGCGTAAATAATGTTTAAACTCACTTGTTAATTTTTCCTCTCTAAGAAGCTGTTTAAACTTTTTCTTATAATAAAAGTTCCCGAAAATTAGTAATTTTGTGTTTGAAAAAAAAGAACACCAAAATTCAGGAACTTTGGGCAAAGATACAATAAATAATTGGATTATTCCCTTTTTAAGTGTAAAAAAGAAGATTTAGCTTTAATAATGGAGCGCAACCAGATGTTTATTTTCTTGATGTAACTTGCATTGGAATACTCTTATTAGGGTTTATCTCCAAGTCCCTCAAAAAAAGTTTAAACAGGTTTAATAATAAAAAAAGTAGGATTGTTCTCATTGTTTTCTTATTCTAATAGGCTTTATCAAAGGTGCGAGCCGCACAGGCAATTAAACTCTTCTTATGTCGCCTTCATAGAGGAGTTGTTGAGGCAAGAGGGCATACTTTTCCATAGGTTAGGGGTAAAATAATTTGTGGGTTTTGTAGTATTCGGGGATGTATTCACAGCCGTCTATGCAATTGCCTAAGGAATCTAACAGAAAGCAGGTCTCGATAGTGGTTTCTTTGGTAGGAAAAATACGCATTGCATCATTGCCTAATAGGTTGATGACGTAAAAATCAATAGGGATAACGGTTTTTCTGTTGAAGTCGATAACGCCCTCTTTACCGTCTTTTACTACACGGATGTATTTCAGGTCGTAATCTTCCACTTCATCATAGATAAAAGGGATGATAACTTTGTTATTTTTATCGATATAGCCCCATTTGCCATTTTTCTTTGCAGCACAATAGTCGTCCATAAAAAAATCATCTAATTCATCATACGCAAAGGGAATTATTACTGTCCCTTCGGTGTCGATATAGCCCCATTTGCCGCCTTTCTTTACCAAACACAAAGTTGGAGAAAGCCATTTTCCTTGATAAAAAACTTCGGCTTCATCATAGATAAAGGGAAGTTCTTCTTCTGCATCTCTGTTGATAAATCCCCACTTATCACCTTTTTTCACGGCTGCCATTAAGCCTGAGAATGTTTTGGCGCCATCGTAGATAAAAGGGATAACCACAGCTCCGTTTTCGTCTAAATAGCCGTATTTGCCGTCTTTTTTAGCCCAAAGCCAATTCAAATCATCACTTTCTATATCTTCATATTCAACGGGAATAAGCACTTTGCCATTGGGGTCTACCAAGCCAAATTTATGGTTCTTTCTTACTTTTACAACGCTATTTTCGCAGAGGGGCTCTACCCAATCATAATTAGCTTTCCAACTTTGAGAGGGCGTAGGTTGTACATCATTAGTTTTCTTATCAGTTGTGGGGGACTGACATGCGAGAAGCTCCCCCAACGCACAGATAACTATTAAAAAAATAAGATGTTTCATTATTTTTGTTGTTTTTTCCATTCTTCTTCACTTAAGGGTTGATAACCCGGACCACAACTACCTTCGTATTCACATTCTGATAAATAATATTCGGCATAAGCAGCTTTGTCCCACCATTCTT
>CALFOY010000387.1 GCA_937919265.1 uncultured Capnocytophaga sp.
ATTTTATTAAGTCGGATATTTTTTATATTTTTGTCTCTTTAAATACTAAAAAAATCTATTCTAGTATGGATAAATATTCTTTCCTAAACGCTGCAACAACACAATTTTTTGCAGATTTATATGACCAATATTTGGAAAACCCTGACTCTGTAGAGGCTAGTTGGCGTGCTTTTTTCCAAGGATTTGACTTTGCCCGTGAAAACTACGGAGAAGATTTCTTTGAAACAGAATGTACATCTTATTCTGAAACTCCTACTCAGGTAACTCAAATACCTGTTTCTGATAAAGTTGAGAAAGAATTTAAAGTACTAAACCTAATTAATGCTTACCGGAAAAGAGGACATTTATTCGCTAAAACCAACCCTATTCAAGAGCGAGAAAAACACGAACCTACTTTAGCTATTGAGCATTTTGGACTTAGCCAAGCTGACCTAAATACAACTTTTGATTCAGCTAAAGAAATAGACTTACCTCCTACTTCACTTGCTAATATTATAGCTCAATTGCAAAATATTTTCTGCCAATCTATAGGGGTGGAATATATGTATATGGAAAATGTTGAAGCGGTAAATTGGTTTAACAAAAAACTACAAGAACAACCTAAAATATCAAAAGAAGATAAAATTTCTATCTTGCATAAACTTTCAGAAGCTACTACATTTGAAAATTTCCTACACAATAAATATGTTGGACAAAAAAGATTTTCTCTAGAAGGAAATGAATCTCTTGTTCCTGCTTTGGATATTTTAGTTGAAAAAGGAGCAGAACAAGGTGTTCAAGAGGTAGTTATTGGAATGGCTCATAGAGGACGATTGAATGTTTTAATAAATATTTTAAACAAAAATCCGCAAGATCTTTTCTCAGAATTTGACGGGAAAGACTATGCTGATAGTGAAACTTTTGATGGAGATGTTAAATACCATTTGGGGCTAACAACAGAAAGAACTACAAATAAAGGAAAAAACATCAGAATAAACCTAACTCCTAACCCTTCTCACCTAGAGGCTGTAGCTCCTGTAATACAAGGTATTAGCCGTGCTAAACAAGATATTCACTATGCTAATACTCCAGCAAAAGTATTACCTATTGTAATACATGGTGATGCAGCTGTATCTGGGCAAGGTATTGTTTATGAAACTCTGCAAATGGAGCTTTTAAATGGTTATAAAACAAATGGAACTATCCATATTGTTACCAATAACCAAGTAGGTTTTACAACCAATTATACAGACTCTCGTTCTTCTACTTATTGTACAGATATTGCTAAAACAAACCAATCTCCTGTATTACATATCAATTCTGATGATGCTGAAGCTGTTGCTTGGGGTGTAGAAATTGCTTTAGAATTCAGAATGAAATTTGGAAGAGATATTTTTATTGATTTATTAGGATATAGAAAATATGGACATAATGAAGGAGACGAGCCTCGTTTCACTCAACCAATTTTATACAAAATCATAGGAAAACACTCTACTCCAAATGTTATTTATGGACAAAAATTAATATCAGAGGGAGTTATTTCTCAACAAGAAATAGATTCTTTTGAAGAAAATTATAGAAATAACCTTGATAAAAATCTTGAAGAATCTCGAAAACAACCTCTTACCATCATAAAACCTTTTATGGAAAATGAATGGAAAGGTTTTGAAAATTTGGCTACTGAGAATGAAATGCTCCAAAAAGTAGATACTTCTTTTGATAGAGAAAAACTAAATGAAATAGCTGATACAATAACAAAACTTCCTGATAACAAGAAATTTATAAGCAAAATACAAAAAATCATTAAAGACCGAAGAGATTTGTATTTTGAAAAAAATATCGTTGATTGGGGCTTGGCTGAACATTTAGCTTTTGGTTCTTTATTAAGTGAAGGATATAATGTACGCATTTCAGGAGAAGATGTTGGAAGAGGAACTTTCTCTCACAGACACTCTGTTGTAAAAACGGAAGATTTTGAAGAAGAAATTATCCCTTTAAACCAAATTAAAGGAGGTAAATTCAGCACTTATAACTCTTTACTTTCTGAATATGGAGTACTTGGCTTTGAATATGGATACGCACTCACTACTCCAGATACTTTAACTATTTGGGAAGCTCAGTTTGGAGATTTTGCTAATGGCGCACAAATTATGATTGACCAATATATTTGCTGTGGTGAAGATAAATGGAAAAACCAAAATGGATTGGTAATGCTTCTCCCTCACGGTTTTGAAGGACAAGGAGCAGAACACTCTTCTGCACGCGTAGAACGTTATTTACAATTGTGTTCTAATAGTAATATGTATGTTACCAATTGTACAACTCCTGCCAATTTCTATCATTTATTAAGACGACAACAAAAAGCAAAATTCCGTAAGCCTTTGGTTGTATTCACTCCAAAAGGATTATTAAGACACCCACAAGTTATCTCTCCTATTGAAGATTTAACAAATGGTTCTTTCCAAGAAGTTATTGACGATCCAAATGTTAATCCAAAAGAAATAAAAACTTTGGTATTCTGTTCTGGGCGTTTCTATTATGACTTAATTGCTGAAAGAGAAAAATTAGGAAGAAAAGATATTGCTTTTGTTCGTATAGAACAGCTTTTCCCTCTTCCTGTGGAACAACTGAAAGAAATTATTTCTCGTTATCCTAAAGTTAAAGATTATGTTTGGGCACAAGAAGAGCCTAAAAATATGGGGGCATATGGATATATGTTAATGAATTTCGATTGGATAACTTGGAGATTAGCCTCTTCTGGGGCTTATTCCGCTCCAGCATCAGGAAGCCATACTCGTGATAGAATTAGGCATAAAGAAGCCATAGATAAAGTTTTTAATAAATAATTTTTTATAAAAATAGTCAGGAACTAAATAAAATTCCTGACTATTTTGTAATTTACCCTTTTTCACACTTCCTCTTCTTTTAATCTTTTTATGAAAAACTTCTTTAAAATATTGAACCCAAAAAAATATAATTTCCTTATTTATTTTTCTTTTATTCTCAGTTTTTCTTTATATGCACAACCATCTGATTGGGAAAAATATGAACTAAAAGGAAAAGTAAAAAAAGTAGAAGCTAATACAGGTTTCTATAAAGGACGTTGTGCTCAAACGATAAAATATTCTGTTTATACCTGCATTACTTCTTTTGATGAAAAAGGTAATATCTTAAAAAATACTTGGCTTATGAGCAATCGTATCGAACAAGAACAGATATTTTCTTATAAAAAAAATTGGGTTATTCTTGATATTATATTTTATGATGATAATGAAAATATATTAAATACTAAAAAATTTTATTACAAAAAAGGAAAAAAATCTATTTTAGATCTGTCTCTTATACACATCTGACGCTGCCGACGAAGAGGA
>CALFOY010000388.1 GCA_937919265.1 uncultured Capnocytophaga sp.
ATATATGAATTGGGTATATCAAGATATAGCAATTCCTGAACTTTTATAGGAGGAATAATGAAAATAAGAGTTAATCAGTTTTATAAGAATGTTGATTGTCCTCGTGAGTTTTCTTGTGCCTATTGTGGAGTTCATGTATATATTAATGATCCTAAAGATAAAAGAGTTAAATATTGTAGTGCTGTATGTGAAAAACAATATTGGAGAGATAAAAGTAAATCTGATGCTGCTTATAAAAAGAGAAGTAAAGAAAAAACAATAGGTATGAGAAATTATAGTAAAAAAGAAATGGCTATTAAACTATATAAAGAGAAAAAAGAAGCTGAAGAGTTTGATTGGAAAGAAAGAGGTAAAAATGAGTAATGGCTAAAAAGAAATCTAAGACACAGCAGATGTATGAGGAAATTTCAAACTTTATAAAAAGCCAATGCAATGACAATTTTACTTTAAAAACTTCTTTAAATGAAATTGCAGATAAAGTTTTAGAAATAGAAAAAATATATTTTAAAAATAAATTAAAATAGTATTTTTTTTTGAATTTTTATTCGTTTTTTTAAAAAAAAGTACTAATTTAGCCCCCGAAATAATTTTTTTAAATAATTAATTTTTGTATGAAAAGAAACATTCTTAGCTTAAGCGCGATGTTGGTGTGTGTAGGTGTAGCTACTGCACAAAACTTACCAAGCAACCCAACACCTGGAAAATGTTACGTGAAGTGTATCACTAAAGACGAATTCAAAGATGTAGAAGAAAAAGTAATGGTAAAACCTGCTTACTCAAAACTAGAAGTAGTACCTGGAACTTTTAAAACCATCGAAGAAAAAGTTTTAGTAAAAGAGGCTTCTAAAAAATTAGTTTATGTACCAGCTGTTTATGAAACAGTTGAAGTTCCTTATGTTCAAAAAGAGAAATCTTCTACATTAAAAGTTGTACCTGCTGTTTTCGGTAAAGATTCTAAAACTTTTGAAATCACTCCAAAAACATCTGGTTGGGAATACAAAACATTAGACAACTGTCCTTCTGTAAATAAAGACGCTTGTGTTACTGCTTGTTTTGTTGAGTATCCAGCTCAATTCAAATCAGTTGAGATTACTACTTTGGTAAAAGATGCTTCTGTTGAAGAAACTCCAATTGGAGAAAATAGCGCTACTTACAAAAAACAAGTAGTTAAAACTCCTGCTCGTGTTGATGAAATAGAAATTCCAGCTGAATACGCTACTATTAAAAGAACTGTTGTAGATGTTCCTGCTTCTACTCGTAAAGTAGAAGTACCTGCTGAATATACTACTATCACGAAACGTGAATTAGTTAAAAAAGGAGGAGATACTGTATGGGAAGAAGTAGATTGCCGTCTATTGGAGCCTACTTTGTTACCTGTATATTATGAATACAACAGCGCTAAATTAACTAAAGAATCTGAAAAAGTTATTGATGATTTATTGTTACCTTTATTAACAGGAAACAACAAAAACGTTGAAATTATGTCTCATACAGATTCTCGTGGTAATGATGCTTACAACCTTTCTCTTTCTCAACAAAGAGCAAATGCTGTAGTTAATTACTTAGCTACAAAAGGTATTGCTCGTTCAAGAATGGCAGCAAAAGGTTATGGTGAAACTCGCCTTGTAAACAAATGTTCTAACGGAGTTCAATGTACAGATGAAGAACACGCAAGAAATCGTCGTACTGAATTCAGAATCTTAGGAAACTAATAATTCAATTTTCTTTACTTTAAAATAAGAATATTGATTTTATAAAAACAAAAGAGCTATCTTAAATTTAAGAAATTAAGATAGCTTTTTTAATTGAACACAACCTTTAAATAATACTAAAAATACTTTTTTGTCCTACAAAAACAATCTTTTTATAGTTATTATTTACTGATTTTCAATACATTAATAAAAAAATGATTTTTTTTGAAAGATAAACCCTATAAATTCAAAAAAAAATCTTATTTTTGCAACGAGTTAAATTAAAAATTTTAAAATTATGTCAGACATCGCATCAAGAGTAAAGGCTATTATCGTAGATAAGCTCGGAGTTGACGAAAACGAAGTGGTTGCAGACGCAAGCTTCACTAACGATTTAGGAGCAGACTCATTGGACACTGTGGAATTAATTATGGAATTTGAAAAAGAATTTGATATTCAAATTCCTGATGATCAAGCTGAAAACATTTCAACTGTGGGTCAGGCTATCAAATACATTGAAGAAGCAAAACAATAGCAAAAAGATTCACAGCTTTAAAAAAAACTCTACGGGGAAGTTAAACTCCCCGTTTAGTGTATTTATATGTTAATTTTAAAACATTTTTAACTATGAAAAACAGAAGAGTTGTTATAACAGGATTGGGAGCTATCACACCCATAGGAAATAATATTCAAGAATACTGGAAAGGACTTTACGAAGGGGTTAGTGGTGCTAACTTAATTACTCATTTTGATGCTTCTAAATTCAAAACTCAATTTGCTTGTGAAGTAAAAAACTTTGATGTTAATGAGTTTATTGATAAAAAAGAAGCTCGAAAAATGGATAAATTTGCTCAATATGCAATTGTATCTTCTGACGAAGCTATTAAAGACTCTGGTCTTGATTTAGATAAAGAAAATAAAGACCGCATTGGAGTAATTTGGGGAGCTGGTATTGGTGGTCTCATTACTTTTCAAGAGGAAGTTTTAACTTTTAGTAAAGGTGATGGTACTCCTAGATTTAATCCTTTCTTTATTCCCAAAATGATTGCAGATATTGCACCTGGTATGATTTCTATTAGACACGGATTAAGAGGACCAAATTTTGCAACTGTTTCAGCTTGTGCTTCTTCTGCCAATGCTTTAATTGATGCTTTAAATTATATTCGTCTTGGTCACGCTGATGTTATTATATCAGGAGGTTCTGAAGCTGCTGTAATTGAAGCTGGAATAGGCGGATTCAATGCTCTTCATGCACTTTCTACCCGTAATGATAACTATCTAACTGCTTCAAGACCGTTTGATTTAAATCGAGATGGTTTTGTGCTTGGAGAAGGTGCTGGCGCTCTTGTTTTAGAAGAATATGAACACGCAAAAGCTCGTGGAGCTAAAATATATTGTGAGCTTGTAGGAGGTGGATTATCTGCTGATGCTCATCACTTAACAGCGCCTCACCCTGAGGGACTTGGAGCTAAAAATGTAATGCTAAATTGCTTACGTGATGCTGGGCTATCTCCTGAAGATGTTGATGTTATAAACCTTCACGGAACTTCTACTCCATTAGGAGATATTGCTGAAACAAAAGCAGTTAAAGATGTTTTTGGAGAACACGCATATAATATCAATTTAAACTCTACAAAGTCAATGACTGGGCATCTATTAGGTGCAGCTGGAGCTGTTGAGGCTATTGCTTCCGTACTTGCTATTACTAATGGAATAGTTCCTCCAACTATTAATTTTGAAACTCCAGATGAAAATATTGACCAAAAATTAAATTTCACATTTAATAAAGCTCAAAAACGAGACATAAAGGTAGCTATGAGCAATACTTTCGGTTTTGGAGGCCATAATGCTTGCGTTGTATTTAAAAAAATAGATTAAATGTTTTTTTTAAAGAAAATAATATCCCGTTTTCATAAAAAAGACGGGATATTTTATATAAAAATAAAAAAACTTTTAGGCTTTTCCCCAAAAAATATTAATTTTTATGAAGAAGCTTTTACTCATTCTTCTTTAAGAAAAGATAACGGCTCTCGCATAAATTATGAAAGATTAGAATTTTTGGGTGATGCTATTTTAGGAGCCGTAGTAGCTCATTTTGTATTTCTTCAATCTCCTGAACAAGATGAAGGTTATTTAACAAAAATGCGTACAAGAATGGTTCGCAGAGAATATCTTAACCAAATAGGAGAAAAACTAAAACTTGATAGTTTCTTAATTTTAGATAAAAAATCTTCACCTTTAGGAGGAAATATAAACGGAAATCTTTTTGAAGCTCTGATTGGAGCTATCTATTTAGACCAAGGCTATGAGGTTGTTTCCTCTTTTATTCATAGAATATTAATTAGCTCAAATCTTGACATTAAAGAACTGGAAGACAAGATAATAAGCTATAAAAGTTTAATGGTTGAATGGGCTCAAAAGTATAAAAAAACTATAACTTTTGAAACAGATGAAGATGTTAATTATAAATCACGAAAAAAAGTTTTTCTAGCTAAAGTGATTATAAAAAACAAAATTTCCTCAAAAGCCCACGAAACATCCAAAAAAAAGGCTGAAGAACGAGCCGCAAAAAGAGCATATTATCGAGTCAAAGAAAAAACAAATAAATCTTAATTATATGCCAGAAACACAATCAACTCCAACAGAACAACAAGAAAATGAACTACTTGTAGAAAAATCTCATTTATTTAATATTATTTTATATAATGATGATTTCAACACATTCGATTATGTTATAAAAATTTTAATTGAAGTTTGTGAGCATACTCCTGAACAAGCAGAACAATGTGCCTTCATAGTTCATTACTCTGGCAAATGCCCTGTTAAAACAGGCTCTTATGAGGATTTATTGCCTCGTTGTGCCAAACTTAAAAATAGTGGCTTAACAGCAGAAATTCATCCTTGTGAATAAATTTATATCTTTTTACAAAAATAATGGGAAGTAAAAATAAACTAAAACGATTTAAAGAAAATGAAACATTTCCAAATGTTATTCAACCAAAACGAGAAGAAGCTATTGACGAAACATTCTCTCTAAAAGGAATATGGGCTAAACAATTTTTTAAAAATAATAACCCCATTGTATTAGAGCTGGGCTGTGGAAAAGGAGAATATACAGTAAATTTAGCGCAACAAAACCCAGATAAAAATTTTATTGGTATAGATATAAAAGGCGCTCGTTTTTGGAGAGGAGCAAAAACTGCTCTTGAAAAAAACATACAAAATGTTGCTTTTCTTCGAACTCAAATAGAACTTATTGACCTTTTTTTTGATAAAAATGAAATTTCAGAAATTTGGATTACTTTCCCTGATCCTCAAATAAAATACAAACGAACCAAACACAGACTCACTAATCAAGATTTTTTAGAAAAATACAAAAAAATTCTTAAAGAAGATGGTATTATTCACCTAAAAACAGATAGTGAATTTATGCACGGCTACACTCTGGGACTTCTACACGGGTTAGGTTATGAGGTTATATATGCAAACCATCATATTTATCGTAATGAAGGTGCTCCAAAAGAAGTTACTTCTATACAAACATTTTACGAACAACAATATTTGGCTCAAAATAAACCAATAACTTATATTCGCTTTGGTTTGAAAGCAAAAACTACATAGTTGAAAAATTTCTTTTATTTTTCTTAAAGAAAAACAAATATTTTTTAACATTATAAAACTTCGAAAAATAAAAAAAAATACGTATTTTTGCACCATATATTTATTAATTGACAAATAATATGGAATATTTAGACTTTGAATTGCCCATTAAAGAACTTGAAGAACAATTGACCAAATGTGAGCTTATTGGAAATGAAAGCCACGTTGATGTATCTGATACTTGTAAAAAATTAGAAAAAAAACTCATACAAACCCAAAAAGAAATATACGAAAACTTAACACCTTGGCAAAGAGTTCAGGTTTCTCGTCATATTGATAGACCTTATGCCTTAGAATATATCAATGCTTTATGCGGAAATACATTTATTGAATTACACGGAGATCGTACCGTTGGAGATGATAAGGCTATGATAGGTGGACTTGGTAAAATAAATGACCAGTCTTATATGTTCATTGGGCAACAGAAAGGAAATAACACCAAGTCTAGACAATACCGAAATTTTGGTATGCCTAACCCTGAAGGTTATCGTAAAGCACTACGCCTTATGAAATCTGCTGAAAAATTCAACATACCTGTTGTTTGCTTTGTGGATACTCCTGGCGCATACCCTGGTATAGAGGCTGAAGAAAGAGGACAAGGAGAGGCTATTGCTCGTAATCTTTTAGAAATGGCAAGATTGAAAGTGCCTATTATTGTTTTTATTATAGGTGAAGGTGCCTCTGGAGGTGCGCTCGGAATAGGTGTTGGTGATAAAGTTTTTATGCTTGAAAACACTTGGTACTCTGTTATTTCTCCTGAATCCTGCTCTTCTATACTTTGGCGAAGCTGGGAATTCAAAGAAAAAGCTGCAGAAGTATTGAAACTCACAGCAACTGATATGAAGAAAAATGGTCTTATTGACGAAATCATTAAAGAACCTATTGGTGGAGCACATCGTGATAAACAAGCTATTTTTGAAAGTGTAAAACAAGCTATAGAAAAGACTTATAAATCACTTTCTAAATATACCCCAGAAAAATTAGTAGAAAAGAGAATTGATAAATACACAAACTACGGAGTTTATAAATAATGAAAGTAATTAAATTAATTTGTATTGTATTAGCACTTGGGTTATTAGCTTCTAGTTGTGGAGCTTTTCAAGGACAAAGATGTCACGGAAGAGGGTGCTATCGTTACTAATAAAAAATCATAAAAAAGTTCAGTTTTTACTGAGCTTTTTTTATTTATATATAAAAACAATAATAAATATATATCAAATAATTATGATTATATACTTCTAATTATCTTATGCAATTTACAAAAAATAACCTTATTAAACCACATAGAAATGGATAGAATTATTTTTTAACTACTTAAAATAAGATAATTTTTCAATATACATAATTAATTATAATATGAAATAAAATAAAAAAAGAACTCTACCTACAAAATAATAGTGAATAGAATTCTTTTTTGTATTATATATAATAAACTAATAAAAAACTATGAGAGAACTCTTTTCACTTCTTCGTTTATAGAGTTTATCAATGAAGTGAATTTATTTTCAACTTTAACGAGAGAAAGTCCATTGATTGCAGTTACTAATTTTGTAAAAACATCTTGCATCTGCACTCTTGCTTCTTTTGATTTCCCTACCTTTATTGCTCCTTGCTCCTGAGTACGGTCTGTATGGAGAGAAGCCAAATTCTCATTAGCAATCCTTAGATATTCTATCCATTTCTCTGCACCTATGAGTTTTACTGCTTCAAAAAAATCAGACATTGTAACATCATTTATCAAATTTCTTATGATTGATGTTTTTTCTCGGATTGCTTTTTTCTGAGGATTTTTCCCATAATTTTCATTAACTATCGCTAATTTTTTAGCTGCATCTGCTTTTTCTTTTTCAGGGAAATTTATAAATACTTTACAATGAGAAATAAATCCCATTAAGTAAATATCTCTTTTATTATCCAATTCTTTAATTTTATGAGTATGCTCACTTTTTCGTAAAGGTTTTACAGCTTCTTCTAATGCTCTGAACTTTTCATCAAATTCATATTTCAACTGTGATAAACCTAACTCCTCTAAGTTTTCCTTTTCTAAAAATGTTTTAACATTTGCCATTACTTGTGAAAACTCCATTAAACGGATAATTTTCAAATTACTTCTTTGTATCATAAGATGAATAT
>CALFOY010000389.1 GCA_937919265.1 uncultured Capnocytophaga sp.
TGAACATAGCGGACAGCCTTTTAATAACGACCTCCCCTCCGACCCTGCTTATTGGCAAGCCTTGCCTATGGAGAAAGTACTTGAATGGCAGGCGCAAGGTTACCCAAGAAAACAAGCATACAGCGAGTTTCCTTTTTTGCTACAAAATCCACAAACCGACTTAGAAAAGGCAATGACTAAAATAGAGCAGGCTTTAGCAAAGGAGAGAGCATTTTGGCACGTAAAATCATATCAATACAACCGCGCTATTTTGGAAGTACCCGAAAAGCAAGTTATCGACAATATTAAAACGCGTTGGGAACTGCCTGCTGTCTACCTCACTTTCTTAGAATGCTTTTCGCCTGCCAGTGATGTCTTCCTCAAGGGCATCAATCTGTATGGTGCTAATACTTTAATAAAGCATCAATGCGGTTATGCTTTCAGTAGTCCCGATGATGAACACTTCCCCGATTGGGAAGCCCATTGGCTCGTAATCGCCGATAAAGATGCCGACCCTTATATACTTGACCTTTCCAAAAGTGACGGCAACGATGTGCCTATCTACAAAGCTCCCCACGGAGCAGGTCAGTGGAAATGGCGCAAAGTAGCGGGAAGTTTCTTAGAATTTTTAGAGAAATTAAGCTAATGAATTATATATATTATGGAAGAAATAATACTTTTAGAACTTTCTAAACAGATAAGAGATCAAGGGTACGACGCCACTCCAGATTTGCCTAATCTTATGATACGAATAGGCGACAAAATGCGTATTGAGCTTGATCCTATCCCTATCACCCCTGATATTCATAAAAGTGTGTTGCCAATGCATATAGGCACTTATTTAGAGGATGGTTTTTTTCCACAAGGAATTTTGGATAATATAGCAGGTTTTGGTGATACCGATGAAGAAAAGATAGATTCATTCATAGAAAATTACCTTTCTACTACATTCCAAACCATCATCAATAGTTTGGGTTGCCTTTTTGATAAAGGTTGCGATATTTATCAGGACAATTATCATTGGCATACCTCTATAGGCAATCTATATTTGTTAGGAAAATGGCAAACACCTCGCAATGAAAGAGATTTCTATAACCTTTTGATAGACATTCTACCTCAAAAATTCACTACCGAATACCGTATCCAGTCGCTAAAATGTTTTGTATCACGTACAAAAAGCGGATATGTAACCGAGTGTTTGTTAAACAATGAAGATTGGGATGAAGGAGCAGAACGCCTGCGTCAATACGCCCAAAGTTGGCAAGACGAAGCCTCATTCCTATCTATAAAACAAATACTGATATTCCGCCTTTGCGACGCAATACACAATGAACCTATATCATAATAACCTTTTAAAAATCTACGGTTACACCTAATTTTTCAGCAATAATACGATTGATATACTCAGAAAGAGCTGGTATTTTTACACTCTCTAATACCGTGTTAGCAAAAGCATAGGTGAGTAGGGCAGAGGCTTCTTTTTTGCCTATTCCGCGTGTTTGCAGATAGAACAAAGAATCTGCACTAAGCGAACCTACCGTACAGCCGTGCGAACACTTCACATCATCAGCAAAGATTTCTAACTGAGGCTTGGTGTATACGGTTGCCTTGTCAGATAAGAGAATATTATCGTTTTGCTGATAAGCATTCGTTTTCTGGGCAATTTGCTCTACCATTATCTTGCCATTAAACACATTGGTAGCTTCATCACTTACGATACTCTTATAATCCTGATGACTTTCACAATTAGGATAAGCGTGGTTTACCAATGTATAGTGGTCAGTGTGCTGGCTTCCTTGCAAAATGCTTAACCCTTTGAGGGTAGATTCTAAATGTTCCCCTTGGTGATAGAAGTTCAAGTTATTGCGGGTAAGTTCACCACCAAACGAGAAAGTATGCACACTAGCGTGACTGTTTGCCTCTTGCGAAATATAGGTATTATCAATTAGAGAAGCTGTTAAGCGGTCGTTTTGCAATTTGTAATAGTCAAGGAAAGCTTCCTTGGCTACAAATATTTCAGTAACAGCATTGGTAAGGATAGCTGTAGCGGTATTTGATACGTTTTGATGTATCTCAATTACTTTTAGCTGAGCATTTTCGCCTACGGCAATAATATTGCGTGGCTGATAGCAAGTAGTTTCGCCTCTATCATTAAAATACAGCAATTGTATAGGCTTATCTACCACTTTCCCCTTAGGAACTTCTATATATATCCCCTCAGAGGCAAAAGCGGTGTTAAGAGCTGTAAATACATCACCTTTTTCGGTAGTTGTATTGAAATATTTGCTGATAAACGCCTCTCCGCCCTTGTGCAAAGCCTCTAATAGGGGCGTAATGGTAATGCCTGCTATCTCTTTGCTCGACATTTCAGCACAATAAAAACCATTTACAAATACCAGAGAGTAACAATCTTTGATACTGTATTCGTGTAGCACTTCTGCTGAAAGGGTTGCTTTTTCATTTACGGGCTGCCACAAGCTGTAGTCTGTAGCTTGCAATTTGCTCAGCGAGGTGTATTTCCACGCTTCTATCTTCTTATGAGGGAAGCCTTTTTCGGCAAAGAAACTAAGGGCTTCCTTGCGAATGTCTTTTAGTATATTGTCTTTATGTGGGAATGCTTCGAAGGCAGTAACCCATTTTTCTTTTAAATTCATCTTCTTAATCTTTTAGTGCGAGCCACATAGGCTGTCAATTTGCTAATGAGCCATTGGCTAATATTCTAATTTACTAATGAGCCAATGGTATATGGCATTGCGTTCACTATCTACTTCCATATAGGAGGCTATCAGCTGACCGTTGTGGTAGTGGAGTTCGTCGATATCACTTACTAAAAACTCTTCTACCTCATCTTTATAAGGTTCAAAACCTTTGAAAATGATTTCGTCCTCCACTGTGAGGGTACTGACATCAAAAATGTAATGCCGATTGCAATACATATCAGTAATCAGTATTTTGTCACCTTTGAAAGGTTGTGCTACGGCTCCCCAATCCTCGGAGAAATGGTGCTTTTTGAGTGTTTTTAGCGATGGATAACTCATTACATAAAGCTCTGCCTCGTAGA
>CALFOY010000390.1 GCA_937919265.1 uncultured Capnocytophaga sp.
TGTTTTCACAACGGAATAATCCTTATTGTGAATTGCTTTCAAATTCTGCGACAAAGGTAAGTATAATATTTCTTATCTGCAAATTTTTCTTAAATTATTTTTTATTTCTCACTTCTTTTCGTTATCTTTGCCTCACCAAAAAACAAAACAATGAAAAATATACTTGGATTAGATTTGGGCATCACTTCAATAAGTTTTGCCCATATTGTAGAAGATGAAAACAAAGAAAAATCAGAGATTAAAGAGTTGGGAGTGCGTATTGTTTCTTTAACCACAGATGAACAATCCGACTTTGAAAAAGGAAAATCAATAACTACTAATGCTAATAAAACTCTTAAGCACGGAGCAAGACTAAATCTTGATCGTTATCAACAAAGGCGAAAATATCTCATAGATTTATTGCAGAAAGCGAACCTAATTACTCTCTCCTCTATCTTAGCTGAAAATGGCAAAAATACCACACATTCTACTTGGCAATTGAGAGCTAAAGCCGTTACCGAACGTATTGAGAAAGAAGAGTTCGCTAGAGTATTACTAGCTATTAATAAAAAAAGAGGCTATAAGAGTAGCAGAAAAGCAAAAACTGAAGATGAAGGACAAGCAATAGATGGAATGGCTATAGCAAAGTGCCTCTATGATGAAAACCTAACTCCAGGACAGTTATCGTTACAATTACTTCAACAAAACAAAAAACTCCTCCTAGATTTTTATCGTTCAGATTTACAAAAAGAATTTGACCTTGTTTGGAATTTACAAAAACAGTTTTATCCTGATATCCTAACAGATAGTTTTTACAAAGAATTGCAAGGGAAAGGTAAGGAAGCTACTTCAAAAGCCTTTTCTAAAAGATATCATTTTGACACAGCTGAAAACAAAGGTTCTAAAGAATCTGTTCGTTTGCAAGCCTATCAGTGGCGTGCGGAGGCTATATCTAAACAACTTTCAAAAGAAGAAGTAGCTTATGTTTTAACCGAAATCAATAACAATTTGAACAATGCAAGTGGCTATTTAGGCGCTATTTCCGATAGAAGTAAAGAACTCTATTTCAATCGTCAAACAGTAGGGCAATACTTGTATGCACAGCTTCAAGAAAATAGACATAATAGCCTTAAAAATAAAGTGTTTTACCGTCAGGATTACTTAGATGAGTTTGAACGCATTTGGGAAACTCAAGCTTCATTTCACAAAGAATTGACTGATGAACTTAAAAAGCAAATCCGTGATGTGGTAATTTTCTATCAACGTAAACTTAAATCTCAAAAAGGATTGGTATCATTTTGTGAGTTTGAGAGCAAAGAAATTGAGATAGAAAAAGACGGAAAAGCTATAACTAAAAGCATAGGAGCTCGTGTTGTTCCTAAATCCTCTTTTTTGTTTCAAGAATTTAAGATTTGGCAAATACTCAATAACGTTACCTGCAAGAGGAAAGGAATTAGAAAAAAGAAATCATCTACCAACCCTACTCAATTAGACCTATTCAATGAACCCTCTCAAACAATTTTTAGTTTAGATATGGAGTGCAAGCAGCTTCTTTTTGAGGAACTTAACATAAAAGGAGACCTAAAATCGGATAAAGTACTGAAATTATTAGGCTATTCTCCTCAAGAATGGGAAATCAACTACAATCAATTAGAAGGAAATCGTACTCAAAAATCACTCTATGAAGCGTATTTAAAAATTATTGAAATAGAAGGTTATGAGGTGAAAGATATTTTACAAATAAAATCTACAAAAGACGATTGGTCTTTAGATGAATCTCCTCTTTCAGCTTCCGAAATTAGAGAAAGAGTAAAGGCTATCTTCCAAACATTAGGAATATGTACTAAAATCCTTTATTTTGACCCTCTTTTGCCTGTAAAAGAGTTTGAACAGCAGTATTCCTATCAGTTGTGGCATTTGCTTTATTCTTATGAAAGTGATGATTCTACTTCTGGAAATGAAACCCTTTACCGAATCTTAGAAAAGAAATACGCTTTTAAGAGGGAACACGCTACAATACTCGCCAATGTAGTCTTGCAAGATGACTATGGTAGCCTATCAACTAAAACTATCCGCAAGATATACCCTTATATAAAAGAAAATCAGTATAGCACAGCTTGTGAATTGGCAGGTTATAAGCACTCTAAACTATCTTTAACCACAGAAGAGTTAGAGGCTCGTGAACTGAAAAATATCATTCCACTACTTAAAAAGAATGCTTTGAGAAATCCTGTAGTTGAGAAAATTCTCAATCAGATGATCAATGTAGTGAACGCTTTAATTGAGAAAAACAGTGAACGAGATGCTGAAGGGAAAATTACAAAATATTTTCATTTCGATGAAATTCGCATTGAATTAGCTCGTGAATTGAAGAAAAATGCCCAAGAAAGGTATGAAATGACCCAAAATATCAACAAAGCTAAATTAGAACATCAAAAGATTAGCGAAAAACTTCAGAAACAGTTTGGCATCAAGAATCCTACTAAATCTGATATCATCCGTTACCGCTTGTATAAAGAACTAGAACACAATGGCTATAAAGAACTATATACCAACACCTATATAGCCCCCGATGTATTGTTTAGCAAGAATATAGATATAGAACATATTGTCCCTAAAGCTCGTGTGTTCGATGATAGTTTTTCTAACAAAACATTAGCTTTCAAAGATTTTAATATCAAAAAAGGAGAATATACAGCTTTTGATTATATCACTTCCTTAAATAATGAAAAACTCAATCAATATCTTACCAGAGTAGAGAATGCTTATAAAACAAAAAGCATTTCACTTACTAAATACAAGAATTTACTCAAAAAAGCCTCTGAAATAGGTGATGGCTTTATCAATAGAGACCTGAGAGATACTCAGTACATAGCCAAAAAAGCTAAAGAAATACTTTTCCAAGTAACTAAAAATGTGCTTTCTACCTCAGGAAATATCACCGATAGATTGCGTGAAGATTGGGGATTAGTAAATGTGATGAAAGAACTGAATATGCCTAAATATCAGTCATTAGGACTCACAGAAGTAGAAGAACGCAAGGATGGCAATAAAGTAACTGTAATTAAGGATTGGACAAAGCGTAATGACCACCGTCACCACGCAATGGATGCCCTTACAGTGGCTTTCACCAAACCTTCATACATACAATACCTTAATCATCTCAATGCTCGAAAAGACGAGAATAACAAAAATTATTTGGTTATTTTAGCTATCGAGAAAAAAGAAACAATTAAAGTCCCAACTAATAATGGTAAGAATAAGAGAGTTTTTATAGAGCCAATACCTAACTTTAGGCAAGTAGCCAAAAAATACCTCGAAGAAATATTCATTTCGCACAAAGCAAAGAATAAAGTAGTTACCAAAAATATAAATAAACCTGCTGGTACTGACAAACAACAAATTACACTCACTCCACGAGGTCAGCTACACAAAGAAACTATATATGGTAAATACCAATATTATGTCAATAAAGAAGAAAAGGTAGGCGTAAAGTTTGATGAAAGAACTATCACAAAAGTCTCTAATCCTCTTTATCGCGAAGCATTGCTGAAAAGACTGCAAGCTAATGACAACGACCCTAAAAAAGCTTTTACAGGGAAGAATGCACTATCTAAAAAACCTATTTATTTAGATGAAGCAAAAACTAAAACTTTACCAGAAAAAGTAAATCTCACCTACTTGGAAGAAGACTTTTCTATCCGCAAAGATATTTCTCCTGACAATTTCAAAGATTTGAAATCTATTGAAAAAGTAATTGACCAAGGAGTAAAACGCATTCTTATCAAGCGACTCCAAGCTTACGGCAATGATCCTAAAAAAGCTTTTGTAGACTTAGAAAAGAATCCTATTTGGCTCAATAAAGAAAAAGGAATTGCGATTAAACGCGTTACTATAAGTGGCGTGAATAACGCTCAACCTTTGCACATAGGGAAAGACCATTTAGGAAAAACTACTTTAAATAAAGAAGGGAAAGAAATTCCTATAGATTATGTAAGTACAGGCAATAACCACCACGTGGCTATTTATAGGGATAAAGAAGGTAATTTGCAGGAACAAATTGTCTCTTTCTTTGAAGCTGTGGTACGAGCTCAGCAAGGACTTCCTATTGTTGATAAAACCTATAAACAAGCAGAAGGTTGGCAATTTCTGTTTACGATGAAACAGAATGAAATGTTTGTATTTCCTAACGAAGCGACAGGTTTTAATCCCGCTGAAATAGACTTGTTAGATCCTAAAAATAAAAAATTGATAAGCCCCAATTTGTTTAGAGTACAAACAATATCAGTTGTAAAATATGGAAATAGTGTGGTTAGGGACTTCAAATTTAGACATCATTTAGAAGCAACTCTTCAAGATGATAAAATATTACAAGGAATTACTTTTCAACAGATTAAAAGTTTAGAACCCTTAAGGAATATCGTAAAAGTTCGTATTAATCACTTAGGCGATATTGTAAACATAGGCGAATATTAAAAAACTTTTTTAAAAC
>CALFOY010000391.1 GCA_937919265.1 uncultured Capnocytophaga sp.
GAATTAGGGTATTTCTCTAAAATTATTTTCTGAGCTTTTTTTAAATATTCAGGAAACAAAGAGAGTTGCACTTTATCCATCCCAAAAGTAGAAACTAACGCTTTAGAGGGTTCTCCTTCGGAAAATCCATTGATATTATCATAAATTAATCTATAGTTTATTTCATTTTCTTGATAATTCACTACTATTTTTTCCAAAATCTGATTATAAGGAGTGATAAAAAATGTAACTGAGGTAAATTTATTATCATATTTTTCGAATTTCTTCCTGAAAAACTGTTCAACTTTTTGAAAATCTTTATCAGAATTTAATTTTATTTTAGAATTATCATTTTTTACGTATAATATCAATAGAATTACAAAAAAACTGAGAAGTAATAATAGAAATCTTCTTTTCATTATGTAGTTTTATTTAAAAAAATAATACATCTAATTATTTTTAGAACTTAATATTCGTTTTAATATTCTTTTGACAAGCGAAGGACCTTCATAAATGAAACCTGTATAAAGCTGAATGAGGCTAGCACCTGCTCTTAATTTTTCAAGAGCATCCTCTTCAGAGTGTATCCCTCCTACTCCAATAATAGGGAAAGCTCCTTGACTTTTTTGATGAAGAAAACGGATTACTTCTGTAGAACGTTGTGTAAGTGGCTTTCCACTGAGTCCTCCCGTTTCTTTCTTATTGCCTGAGGTTAAATTTTCTCTGGAAATAGTTGTATTAGTGGCTATTACGCCTGCTATTTTTGTTTCTTTAACAATCTCTATGATGTCCAATAGTTGTTCATCAGAAAGGTCTGGCGCTATTTTGAGGAGTATAGGTTTCGGGTTAGATTTCTTTTTGTTTTCATCTTGCAAGGTTTCCAAAAGTTTTTTTAGAGGTTCTTTTTCTTGCAATGTCCGAAGATTTGGGGTATTTGGCGAACTTACATTGACTACAAAATAATTCACATAGTCAAACAGAGTATTAAAACAGATAATATAGTCTTGGCTTGCGTTTTCGTTCTCTGTCCATTTATTTTTGCCAATATTTCCTCCGATAATGATATTTTTATTAGTTTTGAGCCTTTCTACTGCTGCTTCTACTCCTTGATTATTGAATCCCATTCGGTTAATAATTCCTTTATCAGAAATCAAACGGAATAGCCTTTTCTTAGGATTTCCTGGCTGAGGCTTTGGAGTAATTGTGCCTATCTCAATAAAACCGAAACCAAAACCTGCTAACTCTTTGTATAAAGAAGCATTTTTGTCTAATCCAGCAGCAAGCCCCACAGGATTAGGAAATTTTATTCCAAAAACTTCAGTTTCTAAACGTTGATCTTCGAGTAAATATTGTTTTCTTATAATATTTTTAACAAAAGGAATTTTATTTATAAATCGAAGCCATTGAAAAGTAAAATTATGAACTTTTTCAGGGTCAAAACGAAATAAAATAGGACGAATAATACTTTTATACATATCTGTTTTTCTGGCAAAAATACAAAAAAAAGATTAAAATAATGTGATTTTTTTATGAAATATTTTTGTAAAAAACTCGTATCTTTGCCCACTATTAAAATCATTTTCGAAAAAGAATTTAAATGGAAAATTACATTTTACCATTCCTATCTATTATTATAGGACTAAGTATTGTATTATTTTTAAAACCAAAAAACAAAAAAAATATAAAACTTTTACTAGCTTTTAGTGGAGCTTTTTTATTAGCAATGACTGTTTTTACTCTTATTCCAGAGGTTTTTCATTCAATGGAACATAACCATAATCATTTAAATGGAAAAGAAATAGGAATATGGATTGTTGTGGGTATTTTACTACAAATTATTTTAGAGTTTTTCTCTCACGGCGCAGAACACGGGCATATGCATCATAATCATTCTCAAGAAGTTAGTTCTTTCCCTTGGTTATTATTTATAAGTCTTAGTATTCATTCTGTTTTAGAGGGTTTTCCGCTTCATCAACATAACCATATGGTTTATGGAATTTTTATACATCATTTACCTATTGCAATGGTTCTCTCTATTTTCTTTTTAGACTCGGGAATAAATCTAAAAAAAACTATAATTTTTTTAACTCTTTTTGCTTTAATGACTCCATTAGGAACTTTTTTAGCAGAATTTGTACCTGAAATGGCTAAATATCATATTCAATTATCAGCAATTGTTATAGGAATATTTTTACATATCTCATCAGTTATTTTATTTGAAACTTCTGAAAATCACAAATTTAATTATCAGAAATTATTAGTGATTATTATCGGTTTTATATCTGCTTATTTTTTATAAAAAAATAGAAATAATGTTTAGTAAAGAGGAATCTATATTTTTACGGCAAGAATTTTGGACATCTTTTGGGAAATCTTTTCCTTACAAATGGACTTTGTATAATACTAAAATAAAAGACTTTAGCTTCAAATTTTATTTTGATACAAAGAAAGCTATGGTCTGTCTCTTATACACATCTGACGCTGCCGACGAAGAGG
>CALFOY010000392.1 GCA_937919265.1 uncultured Capnocytophaga sp.
TTAATTTTTCTAATAAATCAAAGTGTTTTTCTTTTGCACTTTCAATTATTAAAACTACTTTTTGACCTAAAATATCATCATATTCGTGCCAAATAAAGAAGGGATCTTCTATGTATTTTGATAGTTGATGTTCTATATTTTCAGGGAAAATTTTAATTCCTCCTGAGTTTATAATGTTATCATAACGTCCTTTCCATTCAAATTCGGTAGAGCTTATCAAAGATACATAATCATTAGTAATTATCTGTTTATCAGAAACTTTTTCACAGTTAATAACTAAACAATTACGTTTATCTTGAGAGAATGAAACATTTGGCATTGCTTTGTAAATAGGTTTAGTGTTTTTTTCTGAAATTTTCCTCATCGCTATATGAGAAACAGTTTCTGTCATTCCGTAGGTAGCATAAATTTCTGTTGGAATTTTTTGTAGTTTTTCTTCAAGTTCTAGAGAAATAGGTGCACCTCCTAAAATTATTTTTCTTACTTTGTGTAAATATTCAATAGAATGAATAGCTTGCATTGGAGTAAGTGCTATAAAATCATAATTTTTATCAATATTTGCTAATGGAGAGCTGCAAGGTTTTACTATATCTATTGATAAACCTAAGATTATAGCTCTGACTAACATCATTTTTCCTGCTATAAAATCTGCGGGGAGAGCTAATAATGCAGTGTTATTTTCTTTAAGATTCAGAAATTCTCCTGTTGATAAAGAAGAATTTACCATAAATTGTTTTTTAACTAGTATTTTTTTAGGTGCGCCTGTTGTTCCGGAAGTAGTCATTTCTATGATATCACTATCATCAAGCCAATGTAACAGAAAATCTCCTATTTTTTGTAAAAAAGGTTGTTTATCATCTAAATATATTTGAGATAATAACAATAATGATTGTTTATCAGGATAATTTAATCCATTGATTTCCATTGATTTATGGGTGTACTTGTAAGTTATCGTCTCCATTTGTATTTATAGGTTTTTCTATTTTACCAAATAATTTTTCTTTCCAGTTAGTCCATTTATAAAGTTTACTATAAAAATATAATAATCCTGTTAAAATAACTATATATATGATTAATTGTGTGAAAGAAAAAGGTTCTGAATTATTTACTTCTTTTAGAATAGAAGGAGTTTGGAAAACACTCCAGTTTGATGTTACTAAAAGAGCAATAAAAATATTATTACTAATGTGAAATCCTAAAGAAAGTTCTAATCCATCATCCATTAATACTAAAATTCCCATAAATAAGCCCAAAAGGATATAAAAAAATAAAAAACTATATCCCATTTTTGCTATTTCAGGATTAGCAATATGTACGAAACCAAAAATTAAAGAGCTGATTAACAGAGGAATAATTTTATTTTTACTTATTAATGCTAAAGCTTGTAAAAGATAAGCTCTGAAAAAATATTCTTCAAAAGCTACTTGAAAAGGAATTAAAATAAAAGATAAAAATACTAAAATAATAAATGGAACCAAATTAAAATTCCAAACAAAATCATTAGGTCGATATAAAAAACTAATAAAAACTTCTAAACATATAAAAAATCCCCAAATGATGAAACTTAAAAATATTCTTTTGAAATCAATCTTTTTTCTTGCAGTTGTGAAATTTGTAATAGATTGATTATGAATGATTTTAGTAATAATAAAAAGACCTAATAACATAAAAACACTGGGTAAGAGAAATATAAAAAAAGCAGGAAGCTCACCTATTTTTTTTATAATTTGTTGTATATTTTCATTGCCAGATGTATCAAATAATCCTATAATTATAAGTCCTAAAAAAGAAAGCAAAGGAAGAAAATAAAACCATTTATTTTTAACAAAAAAACCGTGAGTAATATACATATTAAATATTTTTATTATTTTTGCAAAAATAATAAAATTTTATAACATAACGAATGAATTTTCTTATAAATATAGTTGGTCCCACAGCTATAGGAAAAACAGCTTTAGCTATAAAATTAGCTCACCATTTTGGTACAGAGATAATTTCATCTGATTCTCGTCAATTTTTTAAAGAAATGAGTATAGGTACAGCAGTGCCATCAGAAGAGGAGCTTTCAGAAGCTGTTCATCATTTTATTCAGCATAAAAGTATTTTTGAATCTTATTCAGTAGGTGATTTTGAGAGAGATACAATCAAATTTTTAGAAAATTTTTACAAAAAAAACTCAATAATTATAATGGTAGGAGGTAGCGGATTGTATTCTAATGCGGTTTTGTATGGTTTAGATGAATTTCCTGATATTTCTCAACAAATTCGTGAAGATTTGAATTCTGAATATAAAAATAAAGGGATTGAATTTTTACAAAAAAAATTGCAACAGCTTGACCCTCAACGTTATGAAAATGTAGATATTTATAACCCTCAAAGAATTATAAGGGCATTAGAGGTTTGCATAGGTACAGGGAAAGCTTATTCCTCATTTTTAAATAAAAAGAAAAAAGATAGATTTTTTTCATTTATACAAATAGGTCTTATAGCAGAGCGAGAAGCTATGTACAATCGGATAAATTTACGGGTTGAAAAAATGCTTGAAAATGGCTTGTTCAAAGAAGTTCAAAGGTTATATAAATATAAGAACCTCAATGCTTTACAAACAGTCGGCTATCGTGAATTTTTTGATTTTTTGGACTCAAAAATTAATTTTAATCAAGCAATAGAATTAACAAAAATGAATACTCGTCGTTTTGCCAAAAGACAACTTACATGGTATAATAAACAGACTGATATTCAGTGGTTTGATTATAAAACTAATTTGTCAGAAATTGTGAATTATATTAATTCTAAATTAAATTGATATTAATTCTATATTTTTATGTAAATTTGCATTTATAATAAATAAAAAATTACTTTGTTATGGATAAACATCATATTTTATTAGTAATTCACCTGATTTGTGCGACTATTTGGGTAGGTGGTCATATTATTTTACTTTTAGGTTTTTTACCAAAAGCTTTAAAACATAAAAATTTTGATTTTATATCAAGATTTGAGAAAACTTATGAACCTATTGGTATGCCCTCATTAGTTTTATTGATTATTACAGGAATTTTAATGGCTTATAACCTTAATGCACCTGTTTCTGATTGGTTTTCTTTTAAGAATGGTATAGAAACAGTAGTTTCTTTAAAAATTTTAGGGATTTTTATCTCTGTTTGCTTTGCTATTAGCGCTCAAACTCGTGTTCTTCCTAAATTAGCAAAAGGAAACCTCAAAAAACTTCCAGAAATGGGAATTCATATTCTTTTTGTTACACTTATTTCAGTTATTATGCTTATTTTAGGTAGTACAATACGCAATGGAGGTTTTTTATTATAATTTTTTAACAAATACATTTTTAATTTTTTTATTATGAATTTTTATAGAATATTTTTATTTGTAAATATTTTCCTATTTGGAGGTTTAATAAAAATGAATGCACAATCATTACCAGAGCGAATAAATGATAAAGATGTTTTTTTGGTAGATGTTCGTTCTGTTGAAGAGTTTGAAAGTGGAACTGCTAAAAATGCAATAAATATTCCATTACAAAATATTGAAAAAGAGATATCTCAATTTAAAGACAAAAAAAATATTGTACTTTTTTGTCGTAAAGGCAAGCGTGCAGAAGAGGCTAAAAAAATCCTTGCGAGATACAATATTTCAGCAATCAATGGGAAAACTGTTGAAAATGTTAAAAGTTTACAAAAAGGCAATGTTTTAGAAAAATTAACTTTTAGAAATGATAAGCAAATAACTTCTATTATTAAAAAAGGAGAAAACATAAAACAAATAGCCGTTGCATTAGGTAAAAATGCAATTTTGAAAAAACATACAACAGATGAGCCTACTTTTTTAGTGGTTTTGAAAGGAAAAATACGATTTCTTATAAATAATGAAGAAATTTCACTAAATACATTCGATACATATGATATCCCAGTTGATATTGAACACGAAGTCATTGGAGTTGAAGATGAAAATATCTTTATCCTAACCAAAGGAGAATGGTAATTTTTAAATATATTTTAAAACGAATTGTTAATTAACAATTCGTTTTTTTTTTTGGTATTATTTTTGTAGGCAACTTTCTTTTAAAAATAGTAAAAAATATATGCAAAAAGAAATTTTTCCCGTTAGCGGTATGATGTGTGCTTCTTGTGCTATTTCTGTTGAAAAAATTCTTAAAGAAGCAAAAGGAGTAAAAGAAGTAAATGTAAATTATGCTAATCAAAAAGCAAATATCACTTTTGATGAGGTTATTACTTCTCCAGAAATATTAAAAAAAATAGTCCAAGATGCAGGGTATGATTTGGAAATCAATTTGATAACAGAGCAAAGCATTCGAGAAAAAGAACAAAAACGTTATAAAACTTTGCAAAAAAACTTTTTTGGAAGTTTGTTATGTTCTGTTCCAGTTTTTATTATTTCAATGTTTCATTTGCATTTTCCTTATAGTGATTGGGTACAGGCTGTATTAGCTACTTTTGGTCTGTTTTTTTTCGGAAAACAATTTTTCATAGGAGCATATAATCAATGGAAACACAATTCAGCTAATATGGATACCTTAGTGGCTTTAAGTACTTTTACAGCATATTTATATAGTTTACTAAGTCTTTTTTTTGCTGATTTTTGGGTAAAATATGGAATAGCTCAACATTTGTATTTTGAGTCTGCTGTGGTGATAATTTCCTTTATTTTATTAGGGAAAATGTTAGAAGAATCAGCCAAAGGGCGAACTTCTGAGGCTATTCGTAAGTTAATGGGGTTAAAACCTAATGTAGTATTCATTAAAAAAGAGAATAATTGGATAGAAACACCGATAGAAGAAGTCTTAATAGACGATATTATTTTAGTAAAAGCAGGACAAAAAATAGCTGTTGATGGAGTTGTAGTACAAGGAAATTCTTATATTGATGAGAGTATGATTACCGGAGAATATTTTCCTGTCAAAAAGTCAGTTGGAGATTCTGTTTTTGCAGGCACAACAAATGGAGATGGCATTTTCCAGATGAAAGCAGAAAAAATAGGAACAGAAACCCTTTTATCCTCCATTATTAAAGCAGTGGAAAACGCGCAAGGCAGCAAAGCTCCTGTTCAAAAATTAGTTGATAAAATAGCTGCTGTTTTTGTACCAATAGTGATGGGGATTGCCTTTTTAACTTTTACTCTTTGGGTTTTATTAGATAAAGAGAATGGAATTTCTAATGGTTTTCAGGCTTTTGTAGCAGTTTTGGTTATAGCTTGCCCGTGTGCATTAGGTTTGGCTACTCCAACAGCTATTATGGTAGGAATAGGTAAAGGAGCTGAAAATGGAATTCTTATCAAAGATGCTCAAAGTATAGAATTAGCAAGTAAAATAGATACAATTATATTAGATAAAACAGGAACTATAACGCAAGGTAATCCTTCTGTTATTTTAGATTTTTGGTCAAATAAACAGAAAGATTTACCTATATTATATAGTTTAGAGCAACAATCTTCACACCCATTAGCAAAAGCAATTGTAAAACATTGGGAAAATACAAAAAACATTGAATTATCTCAAATACAAGAAATAGCAGGAGCAGGAATACAAGCTATTGTTATGGGGGAATGTTTCCGTGTTGGGAATATCCGTTGGATTAGAGAAAATAATTTATTTATTTCTGATTTTTTTGAGCAAAAAATCAATGAATATCAAAATGAAGGAAGTTTAGTTGTATTTGCAAATAGCAAAGAAGTTATAGCAATTATTTTTATAGCTGATGAAATTAAAAAAACTTCTGCTCAGGCAATTAAAAAACTTCAAGAGCAAGGCGTAGAAGTATATATGCTTACAGGGGATAATGAAAAAACAGCCTCTCACATTGCTAAAAAAGTAGGAATTACTCATTTAAAATATGAGTTGAAACCTTCTGATAAACAAGAGTTTATACAAAAACTTCAACAACAGGGTAAAATAGTGGCAATGGTAGGAGACGGCATCAATGATAGTCAAGCTCTTGCACAGGCAGATGTAAGTATTGCTATGGGAAAAGGTAGTGATGTGGCTATGGAAGTAGCTCAATTAACCATTATTTCTTCTGACCTTTTAAAAATATCAAAAACGATTAATTTATCTATACAAACATTACGTACTATTAAACAAAATCTTTTTTGGGCTTTTATTTATAATCTAATAGGAATTCCTATTGCAGCAGGAGTTTTGTATTTTATTACAAATGAATTACTTAACCCTATGTATGCTGGAGCTGCTATGGCTTTTAGTAGTGTCAGTGTTGTTGGCAATAGTTTACTCTTAAAACGAAAAAAAATATAAAAAAAGTTATTTTTACTTGTAAAGTAGTTAAATAATTATAATATTTTATAATTTGGAACGATTTTTGTTAATGAAAATAATTGCTTCATAAATATAAAATTCAATTATTAAAGACATAAAAATAATGAATACATATCAATTTAAAACAAATTTTAAATGTCAGGGGTGTGCTGATAAAGTTGGTAAGGAATTAGATAAAAATCAACATATTACTTCTTGGAAAGTAGATTTGGATTCAGTTGAGAAAATACTTACCATAGAAACATCTCTTTCAACCTCTGAAATACAAAGTATTATAGAAAAAATTGGCTATAAAGCTGAAATAAAATAAAATTTAAATAAACATAAAAATTCTTAAAAATTATCTTAATTACATTTTTCATAAATGAGACAGCTTAAAATTACCAAGCAGGTTACTAATAGGGAAACTGCCTCTTTGGATAAATATTTGCAGGAAATAGGAAAGGTAGATTTAATTTCTGCTGATGAAGAAGTAGAGTTAGCTCAACGTATCAAAGCAGGAGATAAAATTGCCTTAGAAAGACTTACTAAAGCCAATTTACGTTTTGTCGTTTCAGTTGCAAAACAGTATCAAAATCAAGGGCTAACTCTTCCAGATCTTATTAATGAGGGAAATATGGGGCTAATCAAAGCTGCTCAACGGTTTGATGAAACTCGTGGTTTCAAATTCATTTCATATGCTGTTTGGTGGATTCGGCAATCTATTTTACAAGCCTTGGCAGAGCAATCTCGTATTGTTCGATTACCTTTAAACAAAATAGGTTCTATTAATAAAATTAACAAAATGTATGCTTATTTGGAGCAAACTCACGAGCGTATACCTTCTGCGGAAGAAATAGCAAAAGAGTTGGATATGTCTGTTAATGATGTGAAAGAATCTATGAAAAATTCTGGTAGACATATTTCTATGGATGCCCCTTTGGTAGAAGGTGAAGATTCTAATTTATATGACGTTCTTAGGAGTGGAGAGTCTCCAAACCCAGATAAAGAACTAATGCACGAGTCGCTTAAAACAGAAATAGAACGCGCTTTAGAAACTTTAACTCCTCGTGAGGCTGATGTTATTCGGCTTTATTTTGGGCTAGGAGAAAATTATCCTATGACACTTGAAGAAATAGGAGAAACATTTGAACTTACCCGAGAGCGTGTTAGGCAAATAAAGGAAAAAGCGATAAGAAGACTTAAACATACTTCTCGTAGTAAAATACTAAAAACTTATTTAGGTTAGCATTTATATAAAATAGAAAAAGAAGAAATCTTTATTCATAAGATTTCTTCTTTTTTTGTGTGATTACTTTTCTTTTTTAAAACTCTTTTTTAGAATTTCCATATATTCTTTTCTACTTATTTCGTGCGCTCCTAAAAGAGCTAAATGATCATTATATACTTGACAGTCCAATAGTAAATAATCATACTTTTTTAGATATTTCACTAGCCAAATAAAGGCTATTTTACTAGCATTAGATACTTTTGAAAACATACTTTCTCCGCAGAAAATACCATTTCCTAAATCTACTCCATACAGCCCACCTATGAGTTGTTTCTTATACCATACTTCAACAGACTTTGCTATTCCTAATCGGTGTAATTCAGTATAAGCATCTACTATATCATTATTTATCCAAGTACCTGCTTGTCCTACTCGTTCTATATCCTTACAAGAGTTTACCACATCTGAAAAGCATTTATTCAAAGTGATTTCAAATTTACTTTGGTTAATAATATTCCTCATTGTTTTAGGTACTTTGTACTCTTTTGGGAAAATAACCATTCTTTTAGGAGGAGCCCACCAAATGATAGGTTCATTATCACTATACCAAGGAAATATTCCTGATTGATAAGCCAATATTAACCTATCTACTGAAAGGTCTCCCCCTATGGCAAGCATTCCTGAGCTATTTGCCTGTTCAACAGGTGGAAAATATAGCTCTTTTGTTAAAAAAAACATCTATTTTATTGTTTAGTTATATTATTTATATCTTCATTTGTGGTAAATTCTTCTCTGTTTTCAGAAAAATGCTTTTGATGAGTGAAAATAAACCAACCACAAGTGATAAACCAACCTATCCAAAACAAATAAAATCCTGAATGAAAACTATTTTTCATCAACCGATGTGATGTTATAGTAAAATCTAAATAAGTAGCGAACAATCCAATTATTCCTACCAATACCATTATATAATTTATCCATTGAGCTTTCTTTTTGGAGCTAAAATTTCTTACAAAGGCAAGTATAAATATTAATATACCTTGTATTAATAGTAATAATAATGCTGTTTTCCACCAACTTCGGAATATCATATACTTTCTGAATAATAAATGTATTCCTATTCTCCCTATTAGAGACATTTTATAAATTAAAATTCCGCTTATTATAGATAAAACTATTTGTGTCAATATTAAATTTAAGTATTTTTTCATTTATTTTTATATTTTTAAAAGAATAATTAAAGATAAAATGATTGTAAATTAATATAATTACTATACAATTATTATATTTTGCTTTATTAAGTATAAAATAATGATAGATAATACTATTTATATACTGTCTCT
>CALFOY010000393.1 GCA_937919265.1 uncultured Capnocytophaga sp.
AATTTGCTTAACCGTTGCTTAACCAAAAGCCTATTTTAAGAAGATAAAAAAGTGTGTATTTTGTAGTAAAATACAGAAAAAAACATTTAATAAAAATAGATTTTTAATACTAAATTATAAAAAATCTATTTAGGATGAATATAAAGATGTTATTATTTATCTTATTGAATATCTGATTTTTAGTTTTTTATTTTTGATAAGATAAAAGTTTTTTTTCATAATTTTGTTTTAAGTTGAGTATTCTACTTAATTGTCTGATAGAAGTAAATCAATGAGATTTTTAATAAAAATATACGATATGTCAAATATACAAATATATTTTGCATTTAAAAAAGTTCTATAATTTATGAGTTCAAAGTTTTTTACTAATACCGAAGGAAATACCTTATTCAAAAAGTTTGAGGGTATTATTCAAGCAATGAAACCAGCTACTTTCAAAGCTGTTTCAGCTTATTTTCGTTCTTCAGGCTACTTCAAAATGCGTGAAATGCTAAAAGAAGTAGAAGAAGTTAAGATATTAGTGGGTATCAATGTAGATACTCTTATAGCTGATGCTCAAAAAAGAGGAATTCTCTACTTTAAAAATTCGGATAAAACTAAAGAAGAGTTTGAAAAGTGGTTTATTCAGGATGTAAAAGAAGCTCAATACTCTAAAGAAGTAGAAGAAAGTATCTTGCAGTTTATTCAAGACATTGTAAATAAGCGTATTGAAGTAAGGGTACACAATAGTCAATCTATTCACGCTAAATTCTATATTATTTTACCAAAAGAACATAGTGAATATACTGATGGTTGGGTAGTAATGGGCTCTTCTAACCTTACTGATGCAGGTATTGGTAGTAAAAAAGCTCCTAACTATGAATTGAATATAGCTTTAAAGGACTTTGATGATGTAGAATTTGCAAAAAAAGAGTTTGATAAACTATGGGAAGACTCTGATATATTACTTCCTGCTGATGTAGACGGACTAATTAAGAAAACTTATATTGGGCAAGCGTTTACTCCTTTTGAAATATTTATAAAACTACTTATAGAGTATTTTGGAAAAAATATAGATTACGACCCTAATACAGTGGGCGATTTACCTTCAACCTACAAAAAGTTAAGTTATCAAATAGACGCTGTAAACCAAGGATTTGAAATGCTACAAAAGCACAATGGCTTTTTCTTAGCCGATGTGGTTGGGTTAGGAAAAACAGTTATAGCCTCGATGATAGCCAAACGTTTTTGTATAGCTAATGGTTTTGCACAAACTAAAATATTAGTAGTTACTCCTCCAGCAGTAGAAAAGAACTGGAAGCAAACTTTTAAACTTTTTAGGTTAGATAAGAATACTAAGTTTATTACTAATGGCAGTCTCAATAAAATAGTAGATGAAAAGGATTTGGATAACTATTGGCAAATAGATGAATATGATTTAATTTTAGTAGATGAAGCACATAAATATCGCAATCATAGATCGCAAGGTTTTGATTACTTACAACGAATTTGTAAAACCCCACGAAAAGCTGAAGGACTTATAGAAGGAGATAAGAAAAAAGTAATACTTATTTCAGCGACCCCTCTTAATAACCGTCCGGAAGATCTATATTATCAAGTACAACTATTCCAAGATATTCGTACAAGTACTTTAGAAAAAGTAAATAACTTGCAAAACTTCTTTGCTCCATTGATTCGTGAATACAAAGATATTATGAATACTACCACTCCTGATATGGGAAAAGTAAGGAATATCTATAAGCAAATTCGTGAAAAAGTAATTGCTGAGATTACAGTGCGCAGAACACGAAAAGATCTTAAGAAATATCCTAAGTATTTAGATGATTTAAAAGACCAAGGTATTATTTTTCCTGAAATTGCACCTTTACAAACTATTGAATACCAATTTGATATTCCTCTTGGTAGATTGTTTTATGATACAATATTTAACTTAACAGATGATGATAAAATAGGTTATTATCGTTATCAGGCTATTCGCTTTTTGAACAAAGAGATACAAGAAAAATACTATGAAAAAGCTGAATTAGTATCTCAATCGTTAGCGGGTATTATGAAAACTTTAATGGTGAAGCGTTTGGAAAGTAGTTTCGTAGCATTTAAGAAAACATTAGAGAACTTATTAAAATCAACGCAACGGATGATTGAAATGTTTGAAAATGATAGAGTTTATATTGCGCCTGACTTAAATATCAATACTCTATATGAAAAAGGATTTTCAGAAGAGGAAATAGAAGCTATGATCTTTGAGAAAAACACTAAAAATGCAAGAAATAATATCTTTTCAGCTGATGATTTTAATCCTGAACTCTTAGAAGGATTAAAAAAAGATGCAAGTTCACTGAAAACACTTTTTGAAAAATGGCAAAAAATAAAGAATGACCCTAAAATAGATAAGTTATTTAGTATTTTAAATAGTATTTTGCTTGATAAAGAAAAGAATCCTTCGCAACAACTAATTATTTTTACAGAAAGTAATGACACAGCTGATTATTTAGCGGAAAAACTTTCTGAAAAAGTAGAAGCTGAGAAAATATTAAAGGTTTCTTCCGAAAATAGAAGTAAAATATTTGATGATATTCAAGCTAACTTTGATGCCAACTATACAAAAGAACGAAAAAATGATTTGCAAATACTGATCACTACCGATGTGCTTGCTGAGGGTATCAACTTGCATCGTGCCAATGTATTGTTAAATTATGATACCCCTTGGAATGCTACTAAGCTAATGCAACGCCTCGGACGTATCAACCGAATAGGAAGTGAAGCAGGGATTGTATATAACTATATTTTTTACCCTTCAGCACAAGGTGACGAAGAAATAAAGTTGTACAAAAATGCTTATGTTAAACTGCAAGGTTTCCATTCTGCTTTTGGAGAAGATGCACAAGTATTCTCTAAAGAAGAATTAGTAGAACAATTTGAACTTTTCAAAGAAGGAGGTGAAGGAGAAGAAGACAAACGTTTGCATTATCTACGCTTTATCCGTGAATTTAAAGATAATAACCCTAGGGAATTTAAACATATTTCTAACATTCCTTTCAAAGCTCGTACAGCTCGTAAAAACGAAAATACTCCATTTGATGATGTAAAAAATGGTTCTATCATTTTTATGAAATCACCTTATAAAAGTGAGTTTTATAGAGTAAATGGAAAAGAAGAAATAGAAAGTATTGACTTTTTGGAAGCAGCTGAACGCTTCGAAGCTACTGTTTCGGAGAAAGGTTTTGAGGTGCCTGCATCTCATTATAAAGATGTAAATTTGGCACAAAGTAAGTTTGAAAATGATACCATACAAGCTAATATTGAAACTGTAACTCCAACTGATAAAGCAGATGGAAATACAATGCAAGCTAAAAAATTCTTACGTGATATAAAAGGGACTTTAAATAACGAAGAACTAAAAATAGCTTGCGATCAGCTTATCAAACTTATTGACAAAGGTACTTTTACAAATATACCTACTGATGTAAAGAAGATACGACAGCAGTTAGATAAACAAAAAATAACATTTGGAAATGCACAACAACTTATTCTGAATTTAGCTAATAAATACGCAGTATCATCTTTTGATAGTATAAAAAATAATAAGGAAAAAGCATTGGATATATTACCCGAAATAGTGATCACTGAAACATTTATCAAATAGTATGAAAGATTTAAGACAAATACTCTCATCACCTTATTGTCAGGAAGATTGGATTAGCTTCTTGAAAAAACTTTTTGCTCATAGTTCAGGAACAGGAGCTATATTGCAGAAACCTCAAAGAATAGATCTTCCTAAAAGTGAAAAAGTGAAAGAAGCTTATGAATTAGGTAATTATGAAACTACCGAAGGGAGGCTTATTGGTATTTACCAAGTAAATATTAGTTAAGATATGTTGCTTTATCGCAACAAAGTAGGACTTCGCCAATTGATGAATAATATCTATAAATATAATGTAGATGGTGTATTGGTAGTTTTTGTACAAGAAAAGAAATGGCGGTTGTCATATATTTCTGAAATCATAAAAGAAGTAGATGAGAAAGGTAAGATTATTAAGGAAATTACGAATGAAAAACGCTTTACCTACTTGTTAGGAGAAGGAGAAAAGACAAAAACAGCCACAGATAGACTTCAACTTTTAGTAGGAAAAGAACTTTCGTTAGAAGATTTTAAAAATGCCTTCGCAGTAGAGGCACTTAATAATGATTTCTTTGATAGATATAAGGATATCTATGAAGATTTTGTAAAACATATTACAGGAGTTCGCTACGAGAAAAAGGGAAATAAGTATATCGAAAATAAAAAACATCAACCACACCCTAATTTTGATGGTTACAAAGATTATAGAGGATTTTCTACAATTCTACATCCTGATAGTGAAACCAAGCCTTTCAAAAATAGAGAATTCCAAAACCTTTTTAATGGAAATGAAAAAGCCGTTCGTGATTTTGTAAAACGGATGATGGGGCGTATTGTCTTTTTATACTTTATACAAAAGAAAGGTTGGTTAGCCGTACCTAAAAGTAAAAATTGGGGAGAAGGTAATTATGATTATCTATACCAATTGTACAAAGAAACACCTAAAGAAGACCAACCATATTTTTATGAAAAACGTCTGGTTCCTCTGTTTTTTGAGTGCTTTACTGATAAAAAGTCAGATTAATGACTTACGTTTTCCTTATCTTAATGGAGGGTTATTTGATAAAACACAAGACCAACGCTTTGATAAGGTAAATTTGCCTTACTCTATTTTTACTGAACTTTTTGATACCTTTAACTCCTACAACTTTACCGTCTATGAAGATGCTCCTAATGAACATACTGTAGCGGTAGACCCTGAAATGCTGGGACATATCTTTGAAAACCTTTTGGAAGACAATAAGGATAAAGGAGCTTTCTACACCCCTAAAGAAATTGTACATTATATGTGCAAAGAAAGCCTAAAAACCTTTCTACTTTCTAAAATAGTTTCAGATAATAATCAATCAGAAAAAGCCGAAGATGTTATTACAAAAATAATAGAGCATCAACCGCTTAATGAAGATGAAAAAATCTATGTAAAAGAAAAAGGGGATGTTATTACTACCTCTTTAGAAAATGTAAAAATATGTGATCCTGCTATTGGGTCTGGGGCCTTCCCTATGGGACTTTTGCAAGAAATATACTATATCAAGATCACCTTGCAACAATTAGGAGTAACAACAGAGCAGACCGATGCTCAGATTAAAAAACATATTATTGAGCAAAATATCTATGGAGTTGATATTGATGCAGGTGCAGTAGACATAGCTCGATTGCGCTTTTGGTTAAGTTTGGTAGTAGATCAACAACTTCCTCAGCCACTTCCAAACTTAGACTTTAAGATTATGCAAGGGAATAGCTTGTTAGAAAGCTATCAAGAAGTAGATTTAAGTGCCTTAGATAAAGGTGATATCATAAAAAATCCAAACGATAAAGATTCCATCGATTATGGTGAAGAGTTTATAACTTCTCAACAAGAACCACTTTTTGATAAAACAAATAAAGAGCTGATACAGCAACTTATTACTGATTATTTCTCTTTAACAGAGGATAAAAATCTAAAACGAAAAGAAATAAATGAATTAATAGAAAAAAGAATACACTATATTTTCCGTAAAGAAAAGGGTGAGGTAAACAAAAATATCAATGCTTTTTTTATAAAATTTGGCATTACTTCCGAAGAAGACTTAGCCGAGAAACTTCAAAAAGGTACACTTACCTCAAAAGGGAAAGAGTATAAAACCTATATGGCTAATAAGAAACATCTCTTAGAACTTGATTACATTGAAAACGAACTTATCAGTTTCCAAACCAAAATAGAACGTCCTTATTTTCTTTGGCATTTATACTTTAAAGAAGCTTTTGACAAAGGAGGTTTCGATATCGTTATTGGAAATCCACCTTATATATCAACAAAAGGTATAACTTCTGAATTTAAAAAAGTATTAGAAAAAGAGTATAAATTTGCTGATGATACTTATAACCATTTCTTTTTTAAAGGGAAAGAAATTTTGAAAAATAAAGGAGTACTTTCTTTTATTACTCCTAAAACCTTTTGGACTACACAAACTAAAAGAAACTTACGTGAGTTATTGCTTTCTCAGCGATTAGAATATATTTTTGATACTGCTAATCCGTTTGAATCGGCTATGGTAGATACTTGTATTACTTCTTTTTCTAAAGTAGAATCTGAAAATAATACGCTTTTATTTTTAGATGGTAGTAAGGATTTAGAAAAACCTCTGCGTTATGAAGTAGCTCAAAATGTATTTCTAAATACCCAAAACTCAGTGATATTTAAACCTACTGAGTACAATATGAAAATCCATAGTTTGTATGGCAAAAAAGTAAAAGCACTTTATGAGCAGTGGTGGGATAAAATATCTACTAGCAAGAACATTACTAAGTACAGTAAAGAATTAGAGGTTTATAGACAAAGCTTAAAACCCGGTGATATTGCTCTATTAGGATGTTTGACTGAAGGAGGGCAAGGATTGGCTACTGCTAATAATGGTAAATATATAGCAGTAAGAAAATCTACTAAGTGGGCAAGTAATATTATAGAATCGCGTCCTAAAAAACTTTTAGAGGTTGTAAAACACTATAAAACAGCTGTTAAGGTTGCTAATGAGGAAGAAGCAAAAGATTATTTAGCTACTCTTTCAGAAGAACAAATAGCAACACTTTTTGATGAACTAAAAGAGAAGTTTGGTAGAGATATTTTTGGGCAAGGCTATATTTACAGGCTTATAGAAGATGACGAAATGGCTGATGTAGAAACTCTTACCCAAGATGAAAAAGACAATGGTATAGAGCCTACTAAAAAGTTTTATGTGCCTTATGATAAGGGTGATAAAGACGGTAATCGCTGGTATTTAGAAACACCTTTTGCCATTGCTTGGAGCAAAGAAAATGTCGGATATCTTAAAACTGACCCAAAAGCAAGATATCAAGGGTATCAGTTCTATTTTAGAGAGGGCTTTTGTTGGACTAATATTCTAAATCCACAAGCTAGATTATTGAAAACAAAATTAAAAGTAAAATCTGTAAATGATGTAGGTTCAATGTCTTTAAGTTCTATTATTGATAAAATTCCAGACTTTTATTTTGTGATTCTTCTTAACTCAGATATACTATTTGATTATTATAGAGACTTTTTAAATATTACTGTCAATATACAAATTAATGATATAAGACAGTTACCTATTATAATTCCCTCACAAGAACAATTAGAAATTTATAAGAAATTATTTGATGAAATAATTGTAATTAAAAAACAAGAACTTAATGGTATAATCAATGATATCACCTTTGAAAATAGAATAAAAACAAAAGAATTTGAATTAAATAAATTAGTAAATGAGCTATATGCCATATAGCTCATTTACTAAAATGTCTATTTCTTGTTGAATGTAATCAAGTTTTACTTTATTTGAATATCCTTTTTTAATTTGGACTGCCTGATTAAAAAGTTTTTCAAATTTGTCTAAGGTATCTTTATTAGGTATAATAATAGGTAATTGCCGAGCATCATTTATCTGAAAGTGAGAGGTATTATTGATAAAATTATCCACATATAAGCTAATTAACCTTGAGTTTATTAGGCATACATAATACCAATCAGGTAATGAAGGAACTAAAGTAAATAAACTCATACTTAATACATCAAAAACACCATTCTTTTTGAGCCTTGATTTTAGATAAGTACTATTTACATCTGTCCAACAAAATCCCTCAGTATTATGAAGCTCTGGAGAGTGTGAGAGAAAGAGAATCTTTTGATGAATATAATGAATTTATGTTAGGTCAGTATGAGAAATTTCTTTCTAATAAGATTGATAGAGAAAAAAAGCAAAGAGAAGAACAAGATAAAGAAATATAATGGAAACCTAAATTGAAATTATAATTTAATTGGAAATATGGCGACAAAAAATATAAAAATAAGGAAGAGCAGGGAATAACGATATAATTAGGTACAATGAAATGGGGGAGCAAATATATATGAAAAATTGTATAAAAGAAATTAATTTATAAATAATAGCACTCACAGAAAGACTTAAAATAAGTTAAAAACAAATAAATAGATATTAAAAATAATTAAAAATGAAAAAAAAACAATAGAAACAAGTAGTTCTATAAGAAGAGTTAAAAATACAGATGGTTTACTTGCAAAATAAAAAGTTTAGAAAATCAATAGTTTTTTAGCTCTATTCTGAATGAATAATCTGGGTTTGAGCTTCATACTACACCTAAATAAAAAATACACTTGAAAACGTGTAGTAGTTTTTAGTATCTATGAAAATACTAATTTTTCTCTTGATTAAATTTTTCCAAAGTTTTAACCTATCGCTTGATATCAAATCTAAAATCACTTCTCTCATCTATATAACAAATGACATCTTCCAAATTCTCACTTTTACATAGTGCTATGGAATTTAGTGGTTGGGTAGGATTTGATATTTCGGAGTTCTTTTCCTTTTTTTGCCCATGGCAATAGAAAAATGGCGAAAGGCAAGATTGTTTTTACAATTTTTTATTTAACATCTTTACTTTCAGTTAGATAATCTTCTCCTTGATAATGTTTATAAGCTCTATCTACATAAAATTTTACTTTTTCTTAAAAATTCTCATAATTTTATCCAAGTCTTTCAAGTTTGTAGTTTTTACAATAACAAATTTACACTCTTTAGTTTTTTGTTTTCATTTTATCATTTTTTAGTAGTCTTACATACCTTATTAGTTTAAAGTGTTTATTTTATATATTTGAGTGTTGTTTTTTTGTTATTTAAGTTTTTTAGTAATACTTAATAGAGAAAGTGTTTTATTATCAGTCTGTCTCTTATACACATCTCC
>CALFOY010000394.1 GCA_937919265.1 uncultured Capnocytophaga sp.
CTACCATCATAGTCCTTAGATTTGTATTTTTCCATATTCACATACACTTCAAAAGACTTGGTAGAATTATGAATATAAGGTAAAGACTTAGATACAGTAACTTCATCTACAACTACTTTTGCAGAGCTTAAATACTCTACTTCCATTAAATACCCATTGTCTTCGTTTTTTTTCTTATCTTGTATTAACGAAAAAAAAGCAATAATTATTACAAATACCATTATTATGTCACGGAATTTGGAATTTCTTTTAAAAATAAAAATGAAAAAAATAATTTTTATACTCATTTGTTTAAGTGTTAAAAGTTGGGCACAAGAACAAAATTTAACCAAAGAAGAACTAAAAAAATTACATAAAGCACAAGCAGAATCAACACATTTTGCATATAAAGGTTTTGAAGCTAATAAAAATAAAAAAACAATAGAATCTGAAATGGATTACCGAAAGGCAATCTCTAAAAATAAAAATAACACCATAGCTCAGTACAATATGGGTGACCTTTTATTTAATCAAAAAGCCTATAAAGAGGCTTCAGGATTCTATCAGGAAGCCTCAATAAGCAAAGGTGCTACCAAAGAAGAAAAGCATAAAGCCTATCATAACTTAGGGAATATTGCTATGCAAGAAAAAGAGTATGATAAAGCTGTATTAGCCTATAAAGAAGCTCTTCGTAACAATCCTGATGATGATGAAACGCGATATAATTTAGCTGTTGCTAAAGAAATGTTGAAGAAAAATCCGCCTCAAAACCAAGATAATCAAAATAAAGATAAAAATCAAGATAAAAAAGACCAAAACAATCAGGATAATAACCAAAATAAAGATCAGAAAGATAATAAATCTGACGAGAATAAAGAAAATCAAGATAAAAAAGACCAAAATAATCAGGGAAATAATCAAAATAATGACAATAAAGAGGGAGATAAACAAGAAAATAAACCTCAACAACCTGGTGAGTCTTCTCAAAACAAACTTTCTCCTGAACAAGCTAAGCGTATATTGGAAGCTATGAGCAATGAAGAGAAGAAAACTCAGGAAAAAATTAATGCTCAAAGAGTAAAAGGAAGACCAATTCGCTCAGAAAAAGATTGGTAAAGTAAAAAATAATAAAAAAACAAAAAGTATATAAATAATTTTCTAATGAAAAAATTATATTTTATAGCTGTATTGTGTTCTCAAGTTTTATTAGGACAAAAAACTCCTGCAGATTATGTAAATCCTTTTATAGGGACGTCTAATTTTGGAGCTACTCACCCTGGTGCAATTCACCCTCGTGGGTTGTTTAGTATATCTCCTTTTAATGTGGCTTTTGATACCAAAAATATCCAAAATCCATTAGAAAAAGATAGTCGTTGGTTGTCTAATCCTTATGTGAATGAAAACAAATTCTTAACAGGATTTACCCAAGCTAATATGAGTGGTGTAGGGTGTCCTGAGTTGGGAGTTATTTTGGCTATGCCTACCACAGGAGATTTAAAAGTTAATCATTTAGAATATGGGACAACTTATAAAAATGAAAAAGCATCAGCAGGATATTATTCTGTAGAATTAGATAAATATAATGTTAAAGTAGAAGCAACGGCAAATATTCGTTCAGGTATTAGCCGATATTCTTTCCCAAAAGGAGATGCTAATATATTGATTAACTTAGGTTTAGGCTTAACAAATGAACAAGGAGGAATGCTAAAAATAGTTTCTCCTACAGAGGTAGAGGGCTTACGAATGGTAGGTTCTTTCTGTTATAATAGCCCAGAGAAAGCCTACCCTTTATATTTTGTAGCTAAAGTATCAGAAGTGCCTGCTACTTACGGAATATGGCAAACACCTGCAAAATATGAGGGAGTAGAAGCACAATGGATGTTATATAATGGAAAAACACGGTTTAAAGAAAAATTCACTAGAGAAGTTATTGGAGATAGTATAGGAGCGTATTTTCGTTATCATTTCCAAAAACCTACACAAGTAGAATTGAGAGTAGGAATTTCTTATGTAAGTATTGAAAATGCAAGAGAAAATTTAGAAAAAGAAATAAAAAATTATGATTTCAATCAAGTTTATGCAAAAACAAAACATACTTGGAATGAATTACTTTCTGTGGCAAGTGTAAATGACGCCAATGAAGATAAAAAAACAATTTTCTATACTGCATTATATCATACTCTTATACATCCTAATATTCTTAATGATTATAACGGAGAATATCCAAAGGCTGGAGAAGGACAAATAGGTAAAAATCAGTCAGATACTCCTCGTTATACAACTTTTTCCCTTTGGGATACTTACCGTAATTATCATCAATTGATGTGCTTGTTGTATCCAAAACAACAACTAAATATGGTTAAAAGTATGCTCGAAATTTATGATGAAAGTGGTTGGTTACCTAAGTGGGAGTTAAATTCTACTGAAACGTTTACAATGGTAGGAGACCCCGCAAGTATTGTTCTTGCAGATACTTATCTTCGTGGTTTAACTGATTTTGATGTACAGAAAGCCTATAAGGCAATGTTAAAAGGAGCTGAAACATTAAAAGAAAACCCTATTCGTCCAGGTCTTGAAGAATATCTTAAAAAAGGTTATCTTTCAGTAGAAAGTGGCATAGCAGGTCCTGTATCTACCACTCAAGAGTATAATATTGCAGATTTTGCAATTGCTCAATTAGGAGAAAAAATAGGAGCTAATGCTTCACAAAATAAAAAATACAGAAAACAATCTCTGTCTTATAGAACATTTTTTAATCCAAAGTGGAACTTGTTACAGCCAAAATTGGAAAATGGTTCTTGGTACGAGCCTTTTAATCCAGATAGTGGAGCTAATTTTGAACATAATGTTGGATATATAGAAGGAAATGCTTGGCAATATGCTTTTATGGTTTCTCACGATGTAGATTTTCTTATCAAAGCTATGAAAGGAGAGAAAAAATTTGTTAAGAATCTTAATCATATTTTTGAAAGCAATCAATTTGATATGGCAAATGAACCTGATATGGGCTATCCTTATTTATTTAATTTTGTAAAAGGAAATGAATGGCTAACACAAAAATATGTAGATGAGCTTTTAACAAAATATTTCCGAAATACTCCAGACGGTTTGCCTGGTAATGATGACACAGGAACAATGTCTGCTTGGGCTGTTTATAGTATGATGGGCTTTTATCCTATTGTGCCTGCACAGCCAATTTACGCACTTACTTCACCAAAATTTACAGAGATTACACTTCATTTAGATAAAAAGTATTATCCTCAGGGAGAAATTACGATAAAATCTAATGCTTCTGATAAAAATAAGTATATTAAAAAGGTATTTATAGACGGAAAAGAATATAAATCATATTTTATTACAGATGAAATGCTGAAAAATATCAAAGAAATTCGTTTTGAACTCTCTGATAAGTTGTAAAAAAAATAAAATTTATTATTTTATTAGATAAAAAGTAAATGAATATTGTAAAAGTACATTCTATAATAGATAATTCTCGAAGTTATGAGTATGTAGATGATGGAGAGCCTAAACAAGGAGGGGTTAAAGATGTTTATTTCTCTCCTGATAGGAAGTATGTAATAGCTTTTTTTCGTAAACCTTTGGATTACAATCAAAAAGAACGAATAAAGAGAATTGTTACTTTATATTTAGATAATATCAAAAAAGGTAATGCTTCTGATTATTTTCTACAAGAAATATTTCGTTGGCCTTATGATGCCGTAGAAAAAAACGGGCTTACTGGAGTTGTTGTGCCTATTTATGATAAAAAATTCTTTTTTACCAAAGGTAATAGAGACAATGATAATATTAAAGGAGGTGAAAAAGTAGGTAAATGGTTCATCGCTCCCTCTTTTCGTAATCCACAATATCCACTTTGTTTGGATAAATCTGAATTAGGAGATTGGCTAAGTTATTTTCAAATAGCTATAAATGTTTGTCGAGGATTGAAGAAAATGCATCAAATGGGGCTTGCTCATTCAGATCTTTCATATAATAATATTTTGATTGACCCTGTAACCAAGTCTGCTAATATTATAGATTTAGATGGCTTGGTAGTGCCAGGGTTATTCCCTCCTGAAGTAATTGGAACTGCGGATTTTATAGCTCCTGAAGTGTTGAAAACTAAGCACTTGGATATAAAAGACCCTCAGCGTATTTTGCCTAATCAGAAAACAGATTTACACGCTTTGGCTGTGCTAATTTATATGTATTTACTTCATAGACATCCACTTAGAGGAGGAAAAATCTGGGATTTGGATTCTGAAAAAGATGAATTATTAGCAATGGGTGAAAAAGCCCTTTTTATAGAACATCCTACAGATACAACAAATAGAGTAAAGACTGACCAAATTAGAAAATGGGATTTCCCTTGGGGAGACCCAAATAAGCTACCTTATTCAATAACAGGTCCTTATCTTTCTGAACTGTTTCGTAGAGCATTTGTAGAAGGATTGCATAACCCTATGTTGCGCCCCATTGCCAATGAATGGGAAACGGCTCTATTGAAAACTGTAGATTTGATTCAGCCTTGTAGTAACCCTTCTTGCTCAGAAAAATGGTATGTTTTTGATAATACATCTCGTCCTAAATGTCCATTTTGTGGGACTCCTCATCAAGGAAGTTTGCCTGTAATTGATTTATATTATAAGTTCCGAGAAAATGTATGGAAGCCTGAGAATCATAGACTTATGGTTTATCATAATCAATATCTATTCAAATGGCACGTTTCACGGAAAATAATTAGAAATGAAAGCCTTACAGATGAAGACAAGAAACCGTTAGGCTATTTTACTTTTTATCAAAATAGATGGGTTTTGGTAAATCAAGGAGTGCAAGGAATGAAAGATGTAACAGAAGATAAAGAAATACCTATTGGTTCAATGGTAGAAATTAAAAATCAAAAGAAAATACTTTTGTCCAATGAAGAAGGAGGAAGATTGTTATATATAACACTTATAAATTAATAAAAGTTAAAATTTTAGAATAATAGCTATGGCAGAAAAACACCATTACAAAGGGCTTACCGATGCGCAAGTCCTTGAAAGTCGAGCCAAACACGGCGAAAACTCACTCTCATTAGTAGAGGGGGAACCTCTTTGGAAGCAATTCTTAGAGAAATTTACTGACCCTATTATCATCATTTTGTTGGTAGCCCTTGTTTTTTCATTTGGGGTATCTGCCTACGAATATACGGTACACAATGTGGGTATTAGCGCTTTCTTAGAGCCTGTGGGTATTCTCTTTGCAGTGCTCTTGGCTACTGGAGTAGCTTTCTATTTTGAACAGAAAGCTAACAAACAATTTGAAATACTCAATCAAGTAAACGATGAAATTTACTATAAAGTTATTCGCAATGAGCGTATTACCCAAGTGCTCAAAAAAGATATTGTTGTAGGTGATGTGGTTATCTTAGAAACAGGTGAAGAGGTGCCAGCCGATGGAGAACTTCTTGAAGCGGTATCGTTGCACGTGAACGAATCGACGCTTACGGGAGAGCCTATGGTACACAAAACTACCAATCCTGCCGATTTTGAAGCTGAAGCTACTTACCCCTCTAACTACATCTGTCGCGGGACTTCAGTATCCGACGGACACTGTATTTTTGAGGTGAAAAAGGTGGGTGATGCTACCGAATACGGCAAAGTGTTTGAAGGTGTACAGATAGACAATAGCGTAAAAACCCCGCTCAACGAGCAGTTAGACCATTTGGCAGGAATGATTACCAAAATCAGTTATGCAATAGCTGCTTTGGTGATTGTAGGTCGCCTTATCGTGTATTTCACCAATCCTGCAAATAGTTTAGACACAATCGACTGGGTATCCTTTGGAGGCTATCTACTCAACACCGTGATGATTGCCATTACCGTAGTAGTAGTAGCCGTGCCTGAAGGCTTGCCAATGAGTGTTACCCTCAGTTTGGCATATAGTATGCGCAGTATGA
>CALFOY010000395.1 GCA_937919265.1 uncultured Capnocytophaga sp.
GAGTATCCTGAGTTAGAAAAGGATGATGTTTATATAAAAGAAATAAAAGAAGATGAGGCTATAGCTTATTTCATTAGATTTTCAAATGATGATATACTGCATATTTATGAGTATGTTGATGGTTTAGAAAATTGGTTTTTGAATTTTGAAATTGTATCACCTAAAAATGAAAATTATAATGAGATAATCACCCATATGAATGAAACTTGGGTAAAAAGACTCTTATCATATTAAATATCTTTCAAATTACCATAAAAAAACTATTCAGACAAAAGTTAATTGAAACCATTTCGATAGAAAATGAAAGCATTAAAGAAATTTTATTCTTGGAATCACTATATGTATTTTATATTCTTTCTTGCCGTATTGGTATTTACAGTGAGTGCTTATGTTGATATAAAAAATAAAGAGGATTTCATAAAATATAATGATCCCGTTAAAGTATATATTCTTAATATTTATAGGTTTGCAAAATCATCATCTACCTGTGATGTTACATATAATAGCAGCGTATATAAAGGAATTCCTTATCCAGGCAAATTAAAAGAAGGGGAATATAATGATGATATTTTTTATTATGATAAAGAAAAGGATATCCTATTTGTAGGAAAAATAGAATATAAGATTGTATATATCTTATCATGCTTGTCTTTCTTCTTTCTACTTTTATGGATAAAAAATATAAGGAAATCGTAATAGATAATATTTCAAATTATCATAATAAACGTGTTTAAATTTTTTTGAGGACTTGGAGATAAAACCTTATAGGAACATTCTAATCCAAGTTATATCAAGGCACTAAACCTTTATATCTGTAAAACCAGCCATTTGCTTGCCTAATTTTAAACAACTTCATACCGTCCTTGGTACATTTTTTTGGCTATTTGTGTATATTTTTTTATGAAGTCCGTCTTATACGCTGTATAAGCATCTCTATCATGCTCATAAGGTTTCCATAGGGAGATTTTAAGCGCTTCATATTGCCTTGCCACCAACAGATGTTCCTGTACATAATCTCGGAAATACAACTCATCATTATCCCCTCCATAGCGCAAATGTAGGTGAAATACCTTCTCAGCAAAACCTTCTAAAGTATACCCTTTGTTGAGAGTGATTCTTGTAGAAGTCTCATTCATACAGAGATAGCCTGCCTCAAGAAGCTTCTCTTTGATCTGTGAAAGTGAAGCTTCTTGGGGTATCTCTACAAGGATATCTATAATGGGTTTTGCCCATATTCCACCAATAGCAGTACTACCTATATGGCTAATTCTCAACACTTTTTCATGAGCCAATTGTTTTAGGAGAAAAGACTTTTCTTCCTCAAACCATTCCCTCCACAGTGGGTTAAAAGGGGAAAGAATGATGGGGAATAACTCCCATAGTTGCGTAAGAGACATTCTCAGCAATGGGTGGGGCTGTTCATCATGACTCATGACTCATTATTTAGTGGGCTTCCAGCCAGTTATTCCCTGTTCCTATCTCCACGATAAGGGGAACAGAAAGAGCGTATGCATGTTCCATTTCCTCACGGATAAGAGGGGTTACTACTTCGAGTTCCCTCTTAGGAACGTCAAAGAGCAATTCGTCATGTACTTGTAGGAGCATGCGGGTAGCCAATTTCTCTTTTTCAAGACGCTCAGCGATACGTACCATGGCTATTTTGATAATATCGGCAGCACTTCCTTGTATAGGGGCATTTACGGCATTGCGTTCGGCAGC
>CALFOY010000396.1 GCA_937919265.1 uncultured Capnocytophaga sp.
TTGATAATATGGATAAGAGTATTGTCAGAGATGAAGTCAATGCACAAATGAAATTAGTAAAAACACTACAAACACCCCGTCTTTTTTCTTTAGAAGATAGGAATATTTTTAGAAATAAGTAACAATCAACAAACACCAATTTATCTAAATAGAAATGGATATATTAGGAATCCCTATAACTATCGTGATATATTGTCCTTCTATGTAGAAAAGCAGAAGTAGTTATTAATCCAACAACGGGTAAAATTATATCTGTTAATCAACTTCAACTAAAAAAGCAAAAAGATTATGCAAAGAGTGAAATTGACGATAAAACAATATTATTTTTTGCAAGATTTAATAAAATAATCTATAATTACTAACGTTTTCTATAAGGATAATCATATAGTCATTATTGAGTTATCTGAAGATGATATGGATAAAATAAGAGATTTAGCATTAGATTATCTTGATATATATGGCTTTGATAAAGATTATGAACTGACAGAATCAGGAATATTGGCAGAGGAACTGGTAGACAAATTGTATACTTAGTCTTCATGATGACATGAATTTTAATAATCTGTCAGAAGAATAGAAGAAAAGCTGGACAAGTGTATGTAACTAAAAGTAAAGCAAGAGGGTTTAAATCATTATGATAATAGATGTTTATAAGAATATTCTGACTATATCTATTATAGACCAACTTTATAATTTTTTTATCAAAATCAATAGAAAAATTCTTGAGTGTGACATTAGTACAATTCTTGAGTACTATGGGGAGTATAGTGCCGTGAAAGATAAAATCGCTATTGTTGCCGTCAATAACTACATCTTTTAGATTTTCTAAGTACTAAGCGATCTTTTTAGGGTTAGTTTGGTCGTGATTAGAGATATATAACACCTTCTCTGAAGTTTGTGACAGATGAAAGTGATAAGTATCCTTAGGGAAGGCATACTGATGGTTACTCCGAACCTCTACTTCGGTAGGGCTACTAACAGATGTTGATGTTTTGCAAGCCATAAAACAACTAAACAGAGGTAATAATATTATATAATAATGTATTTTCATATTTTTTGTTTTACTATACGTGAAAATTAATTGTAAATTTATCAAGTTGGTAGCTCAAAAGTGTCATATTTTTTAGATATCTTTATAATTAATACCAATAATATGAATTATCTCTTAAAAGACAAAGATAATAAATAATTAATAATTAGGCAAATTAAACAACCTCCCCGATTATAGTATTCTTTACCAGTAGGGAGGGTTTATTTTAAATACCCATTATTTCTTTGATTCTTTTCTCTCTTCTGAGAAGAAAATCATCAAAACGAGCTTTTCCGTAGAGAGGAACCAAGACAAGTTCCATTACTTTTAGTTGTATAGTGTGTAAGTTTTCGATAGAAAGGTCTTTATAAATAGTTTGGATCGTCCGAATAACAGACTATTTGTCTATATTTTGATATTCCTGATAGGTGTCAATTTCTGCAATACTGCTGTTGATATACATTTTCGTTTCATAAAACAGAAAAAAGTCCTTGTAAGGAAATAGAATCGAATAATTATCCTCTATAAGTATGGCTATATCATATAATTTTTCTTGCCAAAAGAAAGATTTGGCTCCTAAAAAATCTGTTTGAATAATAAAATCAGTATATTGAATATGTTTCTCACAGATATTTATAATATTTTCAGCAGTAACGAGACCAAAGTTATTATTTTTTACAAAGTTACTATATGCGAACAAACATTTGTCAAAAGAATCCTTGTCAGAGTTTATAAATACTTTCTTTTCCTCTTTATATTGATAATATATATTTCCTGTAGATTCTTCCACTAAGAAATATTCATCTTTACAAGTATCTAAGAGATTTTCTATATCAATAACCGTCATCATCTATTTATTTTAGTCTCCACTTATACGTATTTTCTCTATTTCTGGTTGCTCTAATAGTTTTATTATAGGAGAAAGTTCAGAAAGTGAAAGCATTCTAAGGTCTTCAATAAAGTTTGTAAGCGTTTTTCCCATAAAAATAACATCTGTAAGGTAATAATCCTTGATTTTAGAGAGCTCTCTGCATCTACCTTGTTTTATAGCGTCCTGAGAAAACATCAATTGATGTAGTTTTTCATCAATTGACACATATTCTTTCTCCTTTCTTTGCTTAAAAATAACAATATCTAATGGCATAATACAAATAATTCATAGAGGACAAAGGTACAAAATAACTGATAATTACAAAAACCTCCCTACTGATAGATTTCTCTACTAATGAGGAGGGGTTTTGTACCTATCTTACATCTTCTTCAAAGCATTCACTCCATTAATCCCCAAAAGAAAACCTATATAAAGGATATCAAGGAGCAAAACGATTCTACTAATTTGTCAAAAGTTTGCGCAGTTGAGCGTTGAACGTGGGCTGTTCGGTTGCCAAAATACTGAAAAATTCATCGTCGAAAGCCTCGACTTTAGCGACAGCTTGCGCGATGAGTTCGGCACCTTTATCGGTGATAGCAACTACTTTGGCGCGGG
>CALFOY010000397.1 GCA_937919265.1 uncultured Capnocytophaga sp.
AGATCTACACTATCCTCTTCGTCGGCAGCGTCAGATGTGTATAAGAGACAGGGTTTATTGTTGTTTGACGCAAGAGAATATTATAAAGAATATTGATATAACGTGTGCTGTATTGCCATAAATATAGTATAAAGATAAGGAATTGCCTAAAAATATTAGGTTATTCCTTCTTTTTTTGGATATATTTTTTCTATAATAAAATATTTTATCTTTTTTGATATTTTGTTTTATCTTGTATTTGCAAAATAGAATTTTTAAATAGGAAAAAGAATAGAAAATTATTCTGAAATAACAGAGAAAGTGTAGTTTTCTGATTTTTGTCATTATTTCAGTTGTCAAAAATGTTTAATTTAGCTCCTCCTAAGCGAAGAAATTTTTAAAAGAACTAATTATAAAACAATAGATGTATGAGTAAAAAGATGTTTAAAGTTTTTGTGTTTTTCTTAACACTATGTAGCAGTGTAATGTGGGCACAAGACAAAACGGTCTCAGGAACTGTTTCTGACCCTGAAGGGCAACCACTTTTGGGGGTAACAGTCTTGGTTAAAGGTACAAAAAGCGGTACAGCTACCGATATGGATGGTAAATTTACCCTTAAAGCCAAAGAAGGCGATGTACTAGAGTTTAGCTCCGTAGGGTTTGATGTTCAAACTCGAAAAGTAACAGGAGCTGGAAAAACTATCTCTATGAAGATAGTTATGAAAGAAGAAGTACAACAAATAGAAGGAGTTGTTGTTACTGCTTTGGGTATTAAAAGACAAGAAAAAGCATTGAGCTACAATGTTCAACAGGTGAAATCTGATGAACTAACAAAAGTAAAAGATGCTAACTTTGTTAACAGCTTGAATGGTAAAGTAGCAGGTGTTGATATTCAACGAAGTGCTGCAGGTGTTGGTGGAGCTACAAAAGTTGTTATGCGTGGTGCAAAATCTATCAGTGGGGAGAATAATGCCCTTTATGTAATAGATGGTATACCTATAGGTAATCAAGTGAATAGAGGTGGTGATGGAACAGGTTATGGAGGTCGAGTTTCAGGTGAAGGAATTGCAGATTTTAACCCAGAAGATATTGAAAGTATTAACGTATTAACAGGTCCGTCAGCAGCAGCTCTATATGGGGCATCTGCAGCTAATGGTGTGATCCTTATTAATACCAAAAAAGGTAAAGAAGGAAAGTTAAAAGTAAATGTTTCATCTTCATTGGAGTTTAGTTCTCCTTTAATAATGCCTGAGTTCCAAAATACTTATGGAAATAAACCAGGAGAAGATGCTTCTTGGGGAAATAAGTTAGAAACTCCTTCATCTTATAATCCTAGAGATTTCTTTCAAAAAGGTCTTACTCTTAATAATGCTGTGAATTTATCAGTAGGAAATAAAAATAATCAAACTTTTGCATCAGCATCTCATATTCAATCAGATGGTATTGTACCTAATAATACATATCATCGTTATAATATGAGTATTCGTAATACTTCATCTTTTTTAAATGATAAGTTAGAGTTGGATTTAGGAGCAAACTATGTTCGTCAGTATGAGCGAAATATGATAAGTTATGGAACTTATTTTAATCCTATTGTAGGAGCTTATTTATATCCAAGAGGAAATGATTTTGAACAAGATAAATATTTTGAAAGATATGATGTAAGTGCAGGATATGCTAAGCAATATTGGTCTACTGGAGGTTTTGGAGCAGATATTCAAAATCCTTATTGGATAGCTTATCGTAATATACGTCCAGCAGCAAAAGATCGTTTTATCTTCTCTGGACAACTTAAGTATAATATTTTGAAAAATTTAAATGTTGCTACACGTTTTCGTTTAGATAATACATATACAGAAAAACAAGATAAACGTTATGCAAGTACAACTAGAACTTATGCTCAAGAAAAAGGATTTTATCAAAATTCGCACGAGGTTTTCCGACAAAAATATGTAGATGTTATGTTAAATTATAATACCACTTTTAATAGTGATTATTCTTTAACGGCTAACATAGGATCTTCTTTTGAAGATTATGATACAAAAGAAAGAGGATACGGAGGAGACTTATTACGTTTTGCTAATAAATTTACATATAGTAATATAGATCCTAATAGAGGTGTGCCTATAGAAGAAGGAGGGGCTAGTCGAAAACGAAATATAGCTGCTTTTGCTTCTGCTGAGTTAGGATGGAAGTCTTTAGTTTATCTTACTCTTACAGGTCGTACTGACTGGCCTTCTCAGTTAGTAAATACACAAGAAGAAGCTATATTTTATCCTTCTGTAGGTCTTTCAGGAGTTTTAACTGAATTATTGTCTGATGAGCAAAAACAAAAAATATTCCCAATTTTGAGTTTTGCAAAAGTACGTGGTTCATATACAGAGGTAGGTTCTCCTATTGCTTATACAGGGCTAACAAGAGGAACTATAACTAAAAAAATAGTAGGAGGAGTTCCTCAAGATAATGAGTATTATCCTCTACCTGACTTTAAAGCAGAGCGTACACGTTCATATGAAATAGGTTTGAATACTAAATGGTTAAAAAATAGTCTGTCTTTAGATGTAACTTTGTATAAATCTAATACTTATAATCAAGTGTTGAAAAGAGAGTTGACAGGGGTTTCAGGATATAAGTATATGTACTTACAAGCAGGTAACATTGAAAACCGTGGTATTGAGATGACTATTGGTTATAATAAAGAGTACGAAAATAAATTTAATTTTGGTACTTATATTACAGCTTCTGCTAATCGTAATAAAATTATTAAATTAGGTTCTACAATACAAAACCCAATAGATCCTACTAAAACAATTGACTTTTCAGAAGTACAAGTTGGTCGCTTCCGTTTACGTGAAGGAGGAGATATAGGAGATGTATATGATAATAAACGTATAAAAAGAGATGCTAATGGGTTAGTAGATTATTCTAGTGGTACACTTCAAACAGAAGAAACAGAGCCTTATAAATTAGGAAGTATAAATCCTGATTGGGTATTTGGTTGGAATGGAAATATAGGATATAAAAACTTATCTTTGAGTTTCTTATTTAAAGCTCGTTTAGGAGGAATTGTAGTTTCTGGAACACAACAATGGTTAGATCGTTATGGGGTATCAAAAGCTACAGCTGATGCACGTGACCTTGGGTATGTACAAATAGGAAATAATTTGAAAGTAAATCCTGAGAATTATTATAGAACAGTTGCAGACATTAATTCATATTATACATATTCAGCAACTAACGTTCGTCTACAAGAAGTGGTTCTTACTTATAATTTCACTAAAGAACAATTAGGAAAATCTCTTTCTAATTTGAGTATTTCACTTATAGGAAATAATCTTTGGATGATTTATAATAAAGCTCCTTATGACCCAGAACTTACAGCAACCACAGGTATTACTGGACAAGGATATGATCTATGGATGCTACCTAGTTTAAGAGGTTATGGTTTAAGTGTTAAATTTGGATTTTAATTAAAATACTAATGAAAAAAATAATTATAAATGCATTGGGGATTATAGCCCTGATAACTAGTAGTTGCACTAGCGATTATGAAGAGATTAATACAGATAGATTTGGTCTTTCAGAGGAGGAATTATCTAAGGGAGGAGTTTTAAACTATGGATCTAGTTTCTTGCAATTGCAAAAGAGTGTTATACCTATTGGAGCCCCTGCAGAAAAAACGGGCCCAGGTAACGATTTACAAATAACAGATTTAATTTCTTCTGGAAATTATATTGGTTATTTTGGAAATAATAATAACTGGGGTTTTAGAATAGAGAGTAACTGGAATTTTGAAGATGGAAGGATGAGTTATGCAAATACATGTTTTTATTCAAAATTATTTACTTCTTGGGTAGCAATTAAACAAGCTATTGGTAATTCTGAAAATATTCAAGAGCAAAGAGCTATGGCTATTGCTAATATTGTAAAAATTACAGGTTGGCTTAGAGCAACAGATGTTTTTGGTCCTATTGTATATTCTAATGCAGGGAAGGGAGAAATTACTCCTTCTTTAGATAAACAAGAAGATGTATATAAAGCAATGTTAGAGGAACTTGATAAATGTATAGAAACTCTACAAAATGATGTAACTGTAATGGCAGATTATGACGTTATTTATGGAGGTAGTACTGCTAAATGGAAAAAATTTGCAAGTTCTTTGATGTTACGTATGGCAGTACGTTCTCATTTTGTAAATCAAACTTTAGCTAATACATATATAGCAAAAGCTTTAGATTATGGAGTAATGGATAATCCTTCTGATGAGGCAAAAATAGGAAATACTTCAACTCAACCTTTACTAAATCCAATGTTAGCATCTATAGGGTATCAAGAAACACGTATGGGGCTTACTATATGGTCATACCTTACAGGTTATGAAGATACTAGAATAAGTAAATACTTTAAAAAAGGAACTTATAATGGGCAGCAAGATTTTTATGGAGTAGCTCCTACTTCAAAATTGCAAAAATATGAAAATAGAAATACAGCAGCGTTTGCATCTGAACCAAATGTAGATAACAATTCTCCAGTATATTGGATGCGAGCATCTGAAGTGTTATTCTTAAAAGCAGAGGCGGCTCTCTATAATTTAGGAGGATTGTCAAGCTCACAAGCTCAAGGTTTTTATGAAGAAGGAGTGCGTATGTCTTTCCAAGAGAATGCTGCAAGTATGCCTACAGACTATTTGACAAGTACTAATAAACCAGCTACTTTGCCTTTTTATAATTATGATCCATCATATAACTATGATCTTTCTAATAATAATATTTCTCCTAGTTGGACAGATGTACAATTTGGTAGTGAAGAAGAAGAACATTTACAGAAAATTATTACTCAAAAATATTTAGCAATGTATCCAAATGCTGTAGAAGCTTGGACAGAATATCGTAGAACTGGATATCCTTTGGTAATGAAATATCATGATACTCAAGCTCCTAATCGTATAGGTTGTAGTACTTGTTTTGTTCCAGAGCGTTTTAAATATTCTGCTAAAGATTATTTGACCAATTCTAAACTACAGACAGAAGTGCCTAATTTATTAGGAGGACAAGATACAGGGGCTACTCGTTTATGGTGGGTGCGTCCAAATAGACCTCAGCAACAATAATTAAAATAAAGCAAAATGAAAAAAAATAATATTTTATTAACAGCAATCATTACTACTCTTTCTGTAGTGGGGTGTAGTAAATGGACTGAAACAGAGAGAATATCTTATGATAACCAAAATGTGGATAAATTAATTTATACTATTGACGCTCAAAGTGAAGCAGACCTTAATCCACATATGCGTGAACATTATAAGAAAATTCGAGAAGAATATCGTACAAAACCTCGTGTAAAAGGATTTGGTTGGTTTGGTAACTGGACAGGTAAGGGTAATAATCCTCAGAATTACCTTCGTTGTCTTCCTGATAGTGTAGATTTTGTATCTGTATGGGGGGTAAGAGGAAAACTTTCTGAAGAACAAAAAACAGATTTGAAATTTTTCCAAGAAGTAAAAGGAGGTAAAGCTCTTTTATGTTGGATTATTCAAGGTTTGGGAGATCAACTTACTCCTGTAGGAAAAGATCCTTTAAATTATTGGCAAAATGAAAAAGGAGGAGGAGACTTCAATGAGGGAGTAAAAGCTTATGCTAATGCTATAGCAGATACTATTGAAAAATATAATTTTGATGGCTTCGATATAGACTATGAACCTCATTATGGGCATTCAGGAAATCTTTCACGTGTAAGTATTCCACAAGGGATTAGAGGTAATCACCCTATGAATATTTTTATAGAAACTCTTAGTGCGAGATTAAGACCAAAAGGGCGTATGTTAGTAATGGATGGAGAGCCTCATATGCTTTCTACAGAAGCTTCAAAGCTCATAGATCATTACATTTACCAAGCTTATTGGGAGTCAAGAACAGAGTCTGTTTTGTATAAAATTCAACACGAACATTTAACAGATTGGGAAAGAAAAACTATCATTACTGTTGAGTTTGAACAAGGATGGCGTACTGGAGGTACAAGAAACTATAGATCAAGTGTAAGGCATGAGCTTAATGGTAAAGAAGGAACACAGATATTAGATTATGCTACTATGGATTTACCTAGTGGTAAACGTATAGGTGGTGTAGGTTCTTATCATATGGAGTATGATTATCCTAATAAACCTGAGTATAAATGGATTAGAAAAGCATTATACTATGGTAACCAAAAATATGAAGGGAAATTTCAATAAAAATTAATTAAAAATGAAAAAAATAATAACAGGGCTTGTTGCATTAAGTACTTTAGTAGCTTGCCAAGATGAAATGTATCAAGATGACCTTAAAAAAGGAGGAAGTGGGGAGACTAATCAAGCTGTGTATATAGATGGAGATAAAACTCTAAATATTACTTTGGCTAATAATAGTGACTATACAGTTAATAATTTTGTTGTTAAATTAGTCAGTCCTTCAGATGGAAAACAAACAGCTTACCTAGAGTTAGGAAATCAATCACAATTGGATGAATATAATCAAAAGAATGGAACAACATATAGTTTGTTACCCTCTTCTATGTATGAAGCCAATAAGAATATTTCTTTTAAAACTTCAGATGTTATAGGTAATACTACACTAAAATTAAAAAAAGTACAATTTCCATTAGGAAAATCTTTTGCTCTTCCTATCAAATTGAAAAGTGATAATGTAAAAGTAATTTCAGAACAAGATTCTTTTATTGTCTTGATAGAACAAGATGCTAGTGTTAAAGTGTTGAACTTCAATAGATCAGGAGTTGAAAAAGATAATATTTTTGCTCAAGATTATAAAGTAGATCAATGGACATTTGAAGTAATGATAAAACGTAGTGCTTATAATCAAAATAACCGTTCTATTGGAGGAACTAAAAATACAGATCATCCTCTTAGTGAAATATATACTAGATTTGGAGATGTAACTATTCAACCAAACCAACTACAAATCAAAACAGGAGGCTCTCAAATAGATATTCCTGCAGATAAACTTTCAGCAAAAGCAGATGAGTGGTATATGCTTGCTTTCTGGTATGATGGTACAACTACAAAAGTATTTGTAAATGGTGAAGAAGTAGCTTCTCGTGAAATACGTACAGGATCTTATTCTGTTACAGGTATTTGGCTTGGGGATAGTAATGAGTATATTCGTGAAGTACGTTTCTGGAAAAAAGCAGTAAAACCAAGTGAAATTAAGAAAAATGTTTGGAAATCTATAGATCCAAAATCTGAAGGGTTGTTATTTTACTATCCTATGAATGGTAAAAAATATGATCACACATCAGGTGAAATCACTGATGATGAAACAAAAATTTGGGATTGGTCTACAACAGGAGCTCATTTAAATATGCCTACACGTGCACGTTATGATGATAATGGTGGAAAAGGATATACTTTCCCTCCAAAAAAATAAAAGTTTCTTATAAAAATTGTTTTAAAGAAGATGTCTATATTTTTAGACATCTTCTTTTTTTATTAATAAAAACTTATATAATTTTTCAAGAAAATACTTTTTCTTATATGGTTGTCAAACGTATAAAAAATTGTAATTTTGCATTCTCATTAATAAAAATAAAATGGAACTTAAACTAACCCGCCCCATCTGTTTTTTTGACTTAGAAACTACAGGTACAGATGTTTCCAAAGACCGCATTGTTGAAATTTCTATTCTTAAAGTTTTCCCTAATGGAAATAAAGAAAGCAAAACTTGGCTTGTAAATCCCACTATTCCTATTCCTGCTCAGTCGACTGAGGTTCACGGTATTACTAACGAAAAAGTAGCTAACGAACCTACTTTTAAACAGCTATCAGAACAAATACATAATATGATAAAAGATGCCGATTTAGCAGGCTTTAACTCTGATAGGTTTGATATTCCTCTTTTAGCTGAAGAACTTTTGCGTGCTGAAATTGATTTTGACCTTAATGACCGAGTAACTATTGATATTCAAACTATTTTTCATAAAATGGAACAACGTACGCTCTCAGCAGCATATCAGTTCTATTGTGGAAAATCTTTAGAAAATGCTCACTCTGCCACTGCCGATACCAATGCTACATATGAAATCTTCAAGGCGCAGTTAGATCGTTATCAAGAGCTTCCTAATGATATGGAGAAACTTAGTGAATTTACAACTCGAAAGCAAGTAGTTGATTTTGCAGGATTTATAGCTCTGAATGAGAAAGGCGAAGAAATTTTTACTTTTGGGAAACATAAAGGCAAAAAAGTAGATGATATATTAAACCAAGAACCAGGTTATTATGGCTGGATACTCAATGCTGATTTCCCTCTATATACTAAAAAAACTCTTAAAAAAATAAAAGAGAAAAAAGAGATGAAGGAAATGAAAGAAAAAATGCTTCAACTACAAAATAAATTTAATTAATTGAAAATCAGTAAATAATGAAAATTGTTTGTGTAGGGAGAAATTATAAAGCTCACGCTATAGAACTCAACAATTCTATTCCAACAGAGCCTATTCTTTTTATAAAGCCAGATACTGCTGTACATAATTTGGAACAACCTTTTTATATTCCAGATTTTTCTAATGAAATTCATTATGAAACAGAAATAATTGTTAAAATTTCTAAACAAGGGAAATGTATTTCGGAAAAATTTGCTCACAAATATTATGAAGAAATAGGTTTAGGTATTGATTTTACAGCGCGTGATATTCAAACAAGACTAAAAGAAAAAGGATTACCTTGGGAAATAGCCAAAGCCTTTGATGGTTCTGCTGTTATTGGTACATTTTTCCCAAAGGAAGTTTTTGATAATCAGCAAAATATAAATTTTAGTCTATTGCAAGATAAACAAATTATTCAAAAGGGAAATTCTTCTGAAATGATTTGGACTATTGATGCTTTAATTGCTTATGTTTCAAAGTTTTTCACATTACGAAAAGGAGATTTACTCTTCACGGGTACGCCCCACGGAACAGGTAAAATTCTTCCAAATACTCTCTTGGAAGGATTTATAGAAGATAAAAAAGCATTTTCTGTTCAAATAAAATAATTTCTGAAAAAACAGATTAAAAATAGTTTTCAACAAAAGAATGAAAGCTATTTTTTTTTATCTAAAAAAGATATATCTTTGACCCCATTTTAGTATAAAGATAAGATTATGAATTATTTAACCAAAATTCTAATATAAAAATGATACAAATTCCGAAAATTATCAATCAAAAAATACCCATTACTTTTGATAACGGAATAGAACTTTATATAAAGAGAGAAGATAAAACTCATCCAAAGGTTTCAGGAAATAAATATAGAAAGCTGAAATACAATTTATTAGAAGCAAAAGAAAAAGGTTATAATAAAATTATTACTTTCGGGGGTGCATATTCTAATCACATTTCAGCCACTGCCGCTGCTGGTCAAATAGCACAAATGCAAACCATTGGAGTTATTCGCGGAGATGAGTTAAGAGATAAAATAGTGCAAAACCCAACGCTATCTTACGCTCAGTCGTGTGGAATGGAATTTGATTTTGTTTCTCGTTCAGATTTTCGATTAAAGCACACGGATGAATTTAAGAAATATTTAGAAGATAAATTTGGTTCATTTTACTATGTGCCCGAAGGCGGAACAAATTCTTTAGCAGTGAAAGGCTGTGAAGAAATATTAGATTTTGAAGATAGTAAGTTTGATTTTATTACTACGGCAGTAGGAACGGGTGGCACAATCTCTGGGCTTATAAATTCTTCTTTAGAGCACCAAAAAATATTAGGTTTTCCTGCTCTTAATGGTAAATTTTTGAGCAATGAAATAAAAAAAATGACTACTAAAGATAATTGGGAACTTATTCATCAATATAATCTGGGAGGTTATGCCAAAATAACTGAAGAATTCATTCATTTTTTAAATAATTTTTATGATAAAACCCAAATACCATTAGACCCAGTATATACAGGTAAAATGATTTTTGGCGTTTTAGATCTAATAGGAAAACGATTTTTCCCTGAAAACTCTAAAATTTTGGCAATCCATACCGGAGGATTACAAGGAATTTTAGGAATAAATCAAAAACTTAAAAAACAAAATAAAGAATTTTTGCATTATGAAACTGAAATTGATTAGTTTATGTACTTTGCTATTATTTATAACTTCTTGTAGAACAGCAAAGAAAACAAATACAAGAAAAAAGACAAATACAAATCATACTCAAATCACCAAAAATCATCAAAACCAAACTACACAAACAAATACCATAACTACTTTTGAAGAAGCTGAAAAACTAGTAGCTACTTCTGCCATAACTATTACACCTGCTCTCATTCGGGAATATATAGACACTTATAAAACTATTGCAATGGTAGAAATGCAACGTTATAATATTCCTGCAAGTATCACTTTGGCTCAGGCTATTTTAGAGAGTGGCTCTGGGCAAGGACGCTTGGCAAGATATGCTCAAAATCATTTCGGGATAAAATGCCACTTGGGCTGGGAAGGAGATTCTATTTCGCACGATGATGACGAAAAAGGAGAATGTTTCCGAAAGTATAATCATCCTGAAGAATCCTTCGAAGACCATTCTTTATTTTTAGTAAATAGAAAAAGATATAATTTTTTATTTGATTATAAACCAGGAGATTATAAAAGTTGGGCTTATGGATTGAAAAAAGCAGGATATGCTACCGACCCAAAATATCCTCAAAAATTGTTAGCCTTGATTAGTAAATATGACTTGCATAAATATGATGAGCAAGTCTTAGGGCACGCTTTTGTTGAAGATGCTACAACTTATATACCTCCACAAGGACAAGAAGTATCTACTGAAAATAAAATGCTACAAGTAAAAAAAGATACAATACAAACAAAAAAGATAGATACTAAAAAAGGAAATAATTTACAAAAAACTTATATCGTTCAAAAAGGTGATACACTTTATGGAATTTCGAGAAAAACAGGAATTTCAGTAGAAGATTTAATGTTATTTAATAATTTATCAACTCCAAATATCAATTTTGGTCAGAAATTAATTATTAGTCAATAAAAAAAGGTTTTAACTAAATTTCTATTTAGTTAAAACCTTGAAATATAATAAATCCAGTTACTCTATTTGTTTTTCTTGCATAGCCTTGAAGTAAGCCGCTCGACTAAGTGGCTCATAATCTTCTTGCTCACCAAGTAGAAATTGAGAATTGCTTTCTGTTTTCCTGAAACTATAATTTGCTAAGCCTCCTGTTCTAGTACAAATAGCGTGAACTTTAGTAACGTATTCAGCAGTAGCCATAAGGTTGGGCATAGGTCCAAATGGTTTTCCTAGAAAATCCATATCCAAGCCTGCAACAATCACCCGAACGCCATTATTAGCAAGATTGTTACAAACTTCAATGAGGTCTTCCTCAAAGAATTGAGCCTCATCAATCCCTACAACATCGCAATTTTTTGCCAAGTCCCAAATATCAGAAGCAGAGGCAACAGGAATAGAATTAATTTCATTGGCATTGTGAGAGACCACATTCTCAGAATGATAACGAGTATCAAGTACAGGTTTGAAAATTTCAACTTTTTGTTTAGCAAACTGGGCACGTCGTAATCTTCGGATAAGTTCTTCTGTTTTACCAGAAAACATTGATCCACAGATTACTTCTATCCACCCGAATTGTTCTTTATGATTAATTGTATTTTCAAGAAACATATTTTTTTAACCTAAAAAATTTATTGCAAAGATATTAACATATTCTATATAAAGCAACTTTAATTTTAGTTTTATGAAAGAAAAATTGGAACAAGAAGTCGTTCAATTAGCTCAAAAAATAATTAATAATCCTTTATTTTTTCCGCATATGGATTATGTACGAATGTTTAATAGAGATGTATAGGAG